>JAGRMP010000385.1:2636-11267 GCA_020441225.1 Maritimibacter sp.
ACAGGAGCGGGATGCCGAGCCGGCTTTCCTCGACCGCGATCCGCTGCAGCCGGTCGATCTCGTCCGCCTGCGAGACAAACAGAAGCGACCCTGCGCGCCCGGCCCGCACCTCGGCCTCGATCCGGGCAACCTCGTCGGGCGCCTTCGAGAAGGTGAAGTACTGGGTGAGCTGGCCGGCCTTTTCTTCGACACTCATTTCCGCCAGCAGCGCATCGACGCGCGTGCGGATTTCGCTGTCGGTCATCGGGGTCTTGTCGGTCATGTGCTTGTCCTCCCACGGCAGCCGCGTCGCACGGGCTACCTGCGCCGCGGTCCGGGCGAATGCAAGAGGGACCCTGCGCCCTCCCTTGCATCCCCGGCCCGGTCGAAGAACACTGCGTCCAGGTTTCGGATCGGATCACCCCATGCGCGCGCTTCATACGGCAGACTGGCATATCGGTCAGACCCTCAACGGCTGGTCCCGCGAGGCCGAGCACGAGGTCTTCCTGGCCGCGCTCGCCGATATGATCGAGGCGGAAGAGATCGACCTGTTGCTGGTGGCGGGCGACGTGTTCGACAACACCAACCCCTCGGGCGAAAGCCAGCGGCTGCTCTACCGCGCGCTGGCGGAATTCAAGCGCCGCCGCCCCGGGCTCACCGTGGTGATCTCGAGCGGCAACCACGACCCGGCGCTGCGGCTCGAAGCGGCCGGCGATCTGATCGATGCGCTCGACATCCACACCATCGGCACGGTGCGGCGCAGGGACGACGCGGTGGATGTCGCGGCCCATATGGTCGCCGTGCCGGGACCGGGCGGGCAACCGGCGGCGCATGTGCTCGCGATTCCCTTCCTGCGCGCGGGCGATCTCACCGGCATCAGCTTCTCGGCCGAAGACCAGGACCGCTCCATCGCCGAGGCAGCCCGACGGTTTCACGCCGAGCTCACCGAAGCCGCCGCCGCCCGGGCGGGGGATCTCCCCCTGATCGCCACGGGGCATCTGCATTGCGCGGGCGGGACCGAGAGCGAGGGCGCCGAACGGCGGATCCTGATCGGTGGGGCGCACGCGGTGCCACCCGACATCTTCCCCAAACGCCTCGACTATGTCGCGCTCGGGCACCTGCACCAGCCGCAGAGCCTCGACGGCGGGCGGGTACGCTATTCGGGCAGCCCGTTCCCGCTCTCGGCCGCGGAGATCCGCTACCGCCACGGGGTGACACTCCTCGACATCGACGGGCGCACCATCACCGCGACCCACCGCGAAATCCCCCGACCCGTCCCGGTGCTGCGCCTGCCCGAGCGCGGCGTGACCGACCTCGCCGGGCTCGAAAACGCGCTGGCGGAGATCGCGACCGACGTGGCCCAGGACCTGCGCCCGCTGGTCTATGTCGAACTGGTCGCCGAGGACGCGCCGACCGTGGTGCTCGGCAAGGCCGAAGAGCTGCTGCGCGCCGCGCCCGTCCGGCCCGCGGGGCTGCGAATCCACCGTCCCGACACCGGCGCCGGCGAGAACCTGCCGCCCCCCGCCGTGCCGCTCTCGCAGACCGATCCCGAGACCCTGTTCGCCGCCGCTTTCGAAGACCGCAACGGCTTCGCCCCCGAGCCCCGCCATCTCGCGGCCTTCCGCGACGCGGCCGGCGAGGTTTAGCCCATGCAGATCCTCTCGATCCGGGGCGAAAACATCGCAAGCCTCGCCAAGCCCTTCGAAATCCGCCTCGACAGCGCCCCGCTCGCCGCCGCCGGGCTTTTCGCCATTACCGGCGAGACCGGCGCGGGCAAGTCGAGCCTGCTCGACGCGATGTGCCTCGCGCTCTACGGCAATTGCCCGCGGCTCTCGGGCGAGGGCACCGCCGAGACCGTGACCGACATCGGCGGGCAGGAGCTGAAATCCACCGATGCGCGGATGGTGCTGCGCCGGGGCGTGGCCTCGGGTTTTGCCGAGGTCACCTTCCGCGCCGCCGATGGCGAGACCTATACCGCCGGCTGGCAGGCACGGCGCGCGCGCGACCGGATCGACGGACGGCTACAGGCGGTCGAGCGCAGCCTGTTGCGCAGATCCGACGGCCAGATGCTGGAAACCCAGATCGGCCGGGTGAACGAGCGGGTGGTGGAACTGACCGGCCTCACCTACGACGAGTTTCGCCGCACGATCCTGCTCGCCCAGGGAGATTTCGCCGCTTTCCTTGAGGCCAGAACCCAGGACCGCGCGGCGATCCTGGAAAAGGTCACCGGCACCGGCATCTACCGCGACATCTCGCGCCGGGTCTTTGAGCGCACCCGCGCGGCCGAGGCCGCGCTGGCCACGCTTGACGCCAGGCGCGGCGAGCACCAGGTCCTGGCACCGGAGGAACGCGACGCCGTCGGTGCAGAGATCGCCACGCTGCGCAGGGCGCAGACCGCCGCGGTGCAGGAGCTGGCCGGGGTCATGCAGGACCTGGCGCGCTACACGGCTTTGGAAGCGGCGCAGGCCAACCTCGCACGGGCCAAGGCCCGGGTGGCGACCGCGGGGGCCGCCCTCGCGTCCCTCGCCGAAGACCGGCGTTGGCTCTCGGACTGGGACCGCGCCCAGAGCCTGCGCGGCGAGGTCCGCGAGCTCGATGCCGCGACCCGCGCGTTCGAGGAGACCAAGGCCGAGCGCAGTCGCAATGCCGAAGCGCTCTCGGCGCAACAGCTGCGGGTAAGCGTGGCGCGTGACCGGGCAACGGCCGCGGAAACCGCGCACCGGGACGCGGAGACCCTGTTCAAGGCGCTTGCCCCGATCTGGGACGAAGCGACCGCGCTCGACAACATGATCGTGAGCGCCACCGAAGAACACGCGCAGGCCCGGACCGCTCTTGCGGAGCTCACGGAAATCGAGGCCGACCTGCAGAAGAAACGCGACGAGCTGGACCGGACCGACGCAACGCTTGCGCGGCAGATCGAGATCGCGCAACGCGCCGTCGACGCCGTCGAGGGCCACGAGACGCTGCTTGCCAGTCGGGCCTTGATCGAGGAGCGGCTCGCCGCGCGGATCGAACAGGCCGGGCTCGCTGCGACATCGGCAGCCGGAGCGGAAACGACCGCCCGTGCCATCGCCGAGGACCGGACGCGGCGGGACACCCTCGACGCCGATTTGACCGAGGCGACGGCCCGGATCGACCGGTCGCGCGCGGTGCAGGAGGCGTTGAAAGCGGAGCGCGAAACGCTGACCGCAGCCGCCCCCGCCGACCGGCTCGACCGGCTCGCACAGACGCAGGCGGACCTGCGCGCGCTCAGGAACGCGGCCGACGATTTGCGCCGGGCGGACGCGGCGCTGGAGGCCAGCCGGGTACGGCAGGCGGCGGCAGAGCAGACCCGGGCGGAGCAGCTTCAGGCCCTGAACGACGCCCGTGCCCGGCAGGCGACCAGGCTGGAGCTCATCAACGGCCTGCGTCAACCGGCGGAGGCGGCGCAAGCAGCGGCCTCGCGCGAGGCCGAACACCTGCGCCAGCATCTCGTCGACGGATCGCCCTGCCCGGTCTGCGGATCGACCGCCCACCCGTTGATGCAGGACGGCGAGATCGCGCGGCTCGCCCGGGACCTGCACCACCGGCTTGCCGCCGCCCAGACGGAGCGCGACGCGGCAGAGGCCGAAGCGACCGCGGCGGAAACCCGGATCGAGACCGCCCGCGAGACCATCGCGGCGGAGACCGCCAGCCTCCCCGAGCTGAAAGCACGGATCGAGGCCGCCGAAGCAGGCTATGCCCGGGCCCGTCTGCCCTTGCACGGCGGCCCGCTCGCGGACGATCTGCCCGGCGACCCGCGTCCCTCGGCTGAGGCGTTCGAGGCGCTGCACGCCCGGCTCCAAGTCTGGCGCACTGCGCTTGAAACCGACCGCGACCGTCTCGAAACGCTCGGCCGGCAATACCGCGCGGCAGAGACCGCGATCGAGGCGGCGAAAGCGGAGATCACCCGCGCGGAAGCGGAACGGCGCGAGATCGACGCCCGGATCGCGACCCGGGAAAGAGAGATCATTCGGCTCGACCAGGCGCGCGCAGCGGCCGAGGCCGAGGTCGCAAGCATCGACAAGAGGCTTGGGCCAGTGCTCGCGCCGGCCGGGATCGACCCCGCCGATTTCGGGGTGGACGGCGGACCGCAGCTCGACCGGCTCAGCACGCGCCTGGCCGCGCTCGCCCAGGACCGGGCGCGGGTCGAGGCGATGCAGAAGGAGCGCGCGACCCTCGCCGCCACGCGCGCCCAGGCCCAGGCCGAACTTTCGGGCGCTGCGGCGAACCGTGCCCGGGCGGCGACCGTCGAGGCCAACCGGCGCAAGGCGCTGGACGAGCACCGGACCGCCCGGCGCGCGCTGCTCGACGGCGAAGAAACCCACGCCCACCGGACCCGCCACAACGAGGCCCGGATCGCCGCACAGAAAGCCTTCGACGTGGCCGCGACCGCACGCGCCGACGCCAGCCGCGACGAAGCGGCGCTCGCGAGCAAGCTTGCCGCGTCCGAGGCGGCCGAAGCCAAAGCCGCCACCCGTGCGACCGCTGCCCGGGAAGCGCTGAGCGCCGGATGCACCGCGCTGGGGATAGACGAGGCGCACCTTATTGCCCTCCATGCCGCCGATCCGGCCGAGGTCGACGCCCGCCGCACCGCGCTCACGGCCGCCGAAACCGAAAGGACCGCCGCTGAGGGCGCCTGCAAGGAACGCGCGGACGAGCTTGCCGCGTTGCAGCGGGACGGGCTTCCCGACACGCCCAAGGACGCGCTCGACGCCCGCAGGCGCGCGCTCGACGCCGAAGCGCAGACACGCAGCGAAACGCTCGGCGGGCTCTCCGAGAAGCTCAAGGCCGATGCCGAGGCGGCAGAGGCGCTTGCCGGGCTCGACGCCGAGATCGCCGCCGCGCGCGAGACGTCCGAGACCTGGGCCGCGGTCAATGCCGCCATCGGCTCCGGCAAGGGCGACAAGTTCGCCCAGATCGCCCAGGCCGTCACCCTCGCCCTGCTCGTGGAGCGCGCCAATCTCCACCTTGAAGATCTGAAACCCCGCTACCGGCTCAAGGTCGCGGCCACGGATCTCGCGCTGCATGTCATCGACCGCGACATGGCGGGCGACGCCCGGCCCACGCGCTCGCTCTCCGGCGGCGAGCGCTTCCTCGTGTCGCTCGCCCTCGCCCTCGCCCTGTCCGGCATGGGCACACGCGGTGTGCTCGCGGGCACGCTGTTCATCGACGAGGGCTTCGGTTCGCTCGACGCCGAAAGCCTCGACCTCGCCATCGACGCGCTGGAACGGCTCCAATCCCAGGGACGGACCATCGGCGTCATCAGCCACGTGCAGGCGATGAAGGACCGGATACCGGTGCAGCTTCAGGTCCAGAAGACCGGCGGCGGCGCGAGCGAAGTGGCACTGGTCGTTCGGTGAGGAGCGCGCGGCGCCTGCGGCGGACCGGGCCGCCGGGTGATCCGACGCTTTTCCGGTCGCGGGCGCCGGAGGGCTTCCGCGCCCTCCTTCAACCGTTGCGCCGAAAAGCGGAGATCGCCGAAGGCGACCTGCCGTCCGTCCGATGGATCGATCGCAGGTTCGAAGGCGACTGCGACCCATCCCTTGCCCTGCGCACCAAGCGCCCGTTTGCGCGCGGCACCATTTCGGTGGTGACCGCCTGCGAGGCGATGCGCCTGTCCGCGCCACCCATGCGCCGCTTCATCGCCCAGTCCGTGCAGATCAGGGCGCCGCGCGGCAAACCGGCGGGCCGGGCTGGCGCGACCCGTCGATGCGGCACCGGGCGGGCGTCAGCCGAAGCGGGCCGCGATCTCTCTGAGCCTCGGCCCGGCATGGCGAAAGAACATCGTGTAGCTTTCGCAGAAGTAATTGTGCCCCGGCTCGCCATCCTTCGAGCGCAGGATCCGATGCTTGGGGCAGCCGCCGTTGCAGGCGAAGCGGAATTCGCAAGCCCGGCATTGCGCCGTGAGCGTATCGCGCTTGGCCTTGCCGAAGTCTTCGGCCTCGGCGCTCCACGCCATCTCGCCGATCTCGCGCTCCATGATATTACCGAGCTTGAACTCGGGGTAGACGTAGTGGTCGCAGGCGTAGAGATCGCCGTTGTGCTCCATCGCGAGCCCGGCACCGCAGGTCTCGGCGAAGATGCAGAGATTGGCCGGCCGTCCCATCCACATGCCCACCTGGTTCTCGAAGAACTGCACGAAGACCCGGCCTATATCGTGCCGGTGCCACTGGTCGAACACGTCGCAGAGGAACTTGCCGTAGGCTTTCGGCGCCACGCTCCACGCGGTGATGACGTTCGACGGATCGTCGTCCACCTGCGGCGCGGCGGCGAGGTCGCCATCCGGCGCACGGCGTTCGACGATCGGGATGAACTGGAGGTGCGCCGTGCCCAGCTCACGCAGAAAGCGGTAGATCTCGCGGCCCTTCCCGGCATTCGCCCGGTGCACGGTGGTCAGGATGTTGAACTCTGCCCCGGCCCGCTTCAACGCCTCCAGCCCGTTCATCACCGCGTCGAAGGTCGGCCGTCCGGCCCGGTCGCGGCGGTAGCGATCATGGACCGCCTTCGGCCCGTCGATGGAGATCCCGATCAGAAACCCCTCCCGGGCAAAGAACGCGGCCCAGGCGTCGTCGACAAGGATACCGTTGGTCTGCAGGCTGTTCTCGATCCGCACGCCGGGCGGGCAATGCTGTTTCTGAAGCGCCACGACACGCTCGAAGAACGCGACGCCGAGCATCGTCGGTTCGCCGCCCTGCCAGGCGAAGGTGACCGTCGTCGTCCCCGCCTTGACCTCGGCCGCGATCAGCCCCTTGACGTAGGTCTCGAGCACGTCGTCGGGCATCCGGAATTTCTTCTCGTCCGGGTAGAGCTTTTCCTTCTCGAGATAGTAGCAATAGCTGCAATCGATATTGCAACGCGGCCCGATGGGCTTGGTCATCACGTGAAAAGGGTGCGGCGCGGTCATGCGCGTTTGTCGCGTGCGGCGGTTCGAGGTGCAAGGGGTGTCGGGGCCGACCGGTGCGATCGCCAGTATCTTCGCGCGTCGGATCGCTGCGTTCTTTCTCCGGGCCAGGCGGTCCGTCCGGCCTGCCAGTGCCGATTGAGGCGGCCGGCAGGTACCCAGGTCGACATCGCCCGGATCAATCACCCGGCGCCCTCAACCGCCGTGGGACAGCGCGGATGCTCGCGTCGATGCGATCGACCGATCGCGCGGGCGCAAAGGGTCTCAGCCCGGGTGCCCCTGCGCTCAGGGACAAGCCGCGGTCCGGCCCTCTTCTTGACCGAGAACTGGCCGAGGCGGCGCTTGCACCGAGAGAATGCCCCGCCACTCGCGGACGCCTCCGGTCCTCGGGTTCCGCTGGCGTCCGAACGCGACGGGCGACAGGATCCGGTTCCGCGTGTGCCTGCGCTTCGGGGTGTCCAACATTTCGGTCGGTGCGGCTTCGCGGGTCCCGTCGCTCCGGCGCCCGATCCGCTCAAGCCGGGGCCGGTTGAAGACGCCCTCGGCGACGGCCTTCGCCCGCGGGCTTGAACCAGCGCCGCCTCAACGGCTCGATCCTGGCAATCGCCACGGCGGCCCATCGAACGCCCGAAGTGTTGGGTGCCGCGCGCGGTTTTGCGCAATCCTACACGGCGTCAGAAGTCCAGGTTTTCGACGTTCAGGGCGTTGTTCTGGATGAACTCGCGGCGCGGTTCGACCACGTCGCCCATGAGCTTGGTGAACAGATCGTCGGCCTCGGCAATGTCGTCGACACGGACCTGCAACAGCGTCCGCGCCTCGGGGTCCAGCGTGGTCTCCCACAGCTGGTCCGGGTTCATTTCCCCGAGCCCCTTGTAGCGCTGCAGCGTCAGCCCCTTTTCACCCTCGGCAAGGATCGCCTCCAGGAGCGCCACCGGCCCGTGGATCAGCACCTCGCGCTCCTTGCGGACCAGGTGCGACGGGTTGCGGTAGGTGTCGCGGTGTTCGCCCGAGATCTGCGAGAGCCTGCGCGCTTCGCCCGACCGCAGGACCGCACCGTCGAGTGTACGCACCTCTTCGACCCCGCGCAGCACGCGGGCGAGGCGGATACCCTTGTCCTGGGTGATGCGGCCCTGCCAGCCCTTCTCGTATTCGACCGCGATCGCGTCGAGCCGCTTCGCCACCGCATCGGCCACGCCCTGCAGATCGCCGTCCGCCGCGCCGGTATCGAAGGCGCCGGCAATCGCCGCCTGTTCGAGGATGCCGCGCGGATAATGGGTCGGAAAGGCCTCGAGAATCCGCTTGAACGTGCGCGCGCCCTCGACCACCCGGGTCAGGTCCGCGCCCGCAATCTCCTCGCCGGAGGTGAGCCGCAGCACGGTGCCCTCGACCCCCTGGTTGATGAGGTAATCCTCGAGCGACGGCACGTCCTTGAGATAGACCTCCGACTTCCCCCGGCTCACCTTGTAGAGCGGCGGCTGCGCGATGTAGAGATATCCCCCCTCGATCAACTCCGGCATCTGTCGGAAGAAGAAGGTGAGCAGAAGCGTGCGGATATGCGCGCCGTCGACATCGGCGTCGGTCATGATGACGACCTTGTGGTAACGCAGCTTCGAGATGTCGAATTCCTCGCGCCCGATCCCGGTGCCGAGCGCCATCACCAGGTTGCCGATCTCCTGGCTGCCGAGCATCCGGTCGAACCGCGCGCGTTCGACGTTGAGGATCTTGCCGCG
>JAGRMP010000386.1 GCA_020441225.1 Maritimibacter sp.
GCGCGATCAGCTCCGGCAGGCTGTGGGCCTCCGCCTCGGTGAGCGCGGCCAAAGTCCCCGGCGCCACCCGGCCCAGGGCCGCGGCCACCACCGCGCCCGCCAGATCGTCGATGAACACCGTCTGCACCACCGCCCCCGGCAGGACCCGCGGCAAAACCCCCGGCAGCGAAGCCACCGCGCGCAACAGCGCCGTGCCGCCGTAGCCCGCGGGCGCCAGCACCAGCACCGGGCGCAGCACCACCCAGTCGAGATCCGAGCGCATCAGCGCCGCGTCGCCCCGCGCCTTGGTCTCGAAAAAGGCCAGCGGCGCATCGGCCCGCACCCCGGCGGCCGAGACCTGCACCACCCGCATGCCCGACCCGGCCAGAGCCGCCACCATCCGCTCGACCGCCGTCACATGCACCGCTTCCAGATCGTCCCTCGCCCCGTCCTGCAGCGCACCCGCGGCGTTGACCACCACGTCCGCACCCGCCAGCGCCTCGCGCCAGCCGCTCACCGGCAACCGCCCGATATCCGCAATCACCCAGTCCACCGCCAGCCCCGAGGCCCGCGCCGCACGCGCCGACCGCCCGACCCCGGTCACCTCGAACCCGGCGCGCGCGAGCGCCCGCACACAGGCCGCGCCGATCAGCCCGTAACCGCCCAGAACCACAGCCCGCACCGCAAAAACCCTCCCTTCGCCGCAATCCCGGCGATGTTTGCGCAAACCCACGTCACCCACGCCTTGGCCCAGCCATAACGCGCTGCTAGGACAGTTGGGAACCCTGTTTTCAAAAGGACTATCCCATGAACGCCTCTCCCGTCGTCTTCGCCGACCGCATGCTCTCCCTCGGCCTCGCCCGCGTCTCCGAGGCCGCGGCGGTGGCCTCCTACAAGCTGGTGGGGCGCGGCGACGAGAAGGCCGCCGACCAGGCCGCGGTCAACGCCATGCGCGACCAGCTCAACCTGCTCGAAATCCGGGGCACGGTCGTGATCGGCGAAGGCGAGCGCGACGAAGCGCCGATGCTGTTCATCGGCGAAGAGGTCGGCACCGGCAACGGCCCCGAGGTCGACATCGCCCTCGACCCGCTCGAAGGCACGACGCTCACCGCCAAGGATATGCCCAACGCGCTCACCGTGATCGCCATGGCGCCCCGCGGCACCATGCTGCACGCCCCCGACGTCTACATGGAAAAACTGGCGATCGGCCCGGGCTATCCCGAGAACGTCGTCAGCCTCGAGATGTCGCCCTCCGAACGGGTCGCGGCGCTCGCCAAGGCCCGCGGCTGCAAGCCCGACGACATCACCGTCTGCGTCCTCGAACGGCCCCGCCATGAAGAGATGATCGCCGAACTGCGCGCCACCCGCTGCGCCATCCGGCTCATCACCGACGGCGACGTCGCCGGCGTGATCCACACCGCCGAGGCGCAGCGCACCGGCATCGACATGTACATGGGGAGCGGCGGCGCGCCCGAAGGCGTGCTCGGCGCCGCGGCGCTCAAATGCATGGGCGGCCAGATGTGGGGGCGGCTCCTGTTCCGCAACGACGACGAGCGCGGCCGCGCCGCCAAGGCCGGCATCACCGATCTCGACAAGGTCTACACCCGCGACGAGCTGGTCACCGCCGACGTGATCTTCTCGGCCACCGGCGTCACCGATGGCTCGGTGGTCTCGGGCCTCAAGCACGAGCCCGGCTGGATCGAAGCCGAAACCCTGCTGATGCGCTC
>JAGRMP010000387.1 GCA_020441225.1 Maritimibacter sp.
ACCCCCGGAGTATTTGAGCCAAGAAAAGGGGGTCAAAGCCCCGCGAGCGCAGGGGCGAGGTCGCCGTATCCGGTGAACCGGCGCTCGTAAGCGAGGCCCAGCCGGTCGGCGGCAGCGCGGGCTTTCGCGTCGAGCGCGGGGTCGTCGGTCTGGGCGAGGTAGACCAGCTTTTCGTAATTGCCGAAATAGGTCTCGGTGAGATCGGGGTAGCGGTCCAGCCCGAGCGGTTTCACCACGAACGCGTCGAACTGCCGGGTGAGAAAATCGGTGAGGAAAAAGCTCGTGACCTCGCCGCGCGCCTCGAAAGCCGCGTTGCCGTCGAAGAAACTGTAGCAATGCGGGCCTTCGATCATCTCGATCCCCTCGCGCTCGCACAGCGCCTGGAGCGCGCCACCGGTGCCGCAATCGGCATAGGCGACGAAGATCCGCTCGTAGCCGCCGCGGTGTTTCGCAAGCGCCGCTTCCAGCGCCGGCACGATCTTGTCGGGCGTGTTGTGCAGGATCGCGGGCAGGCAGGTGAGATCGACATGGGCGAGCCGGTTCGCTTCGAGCACCGCGAGGATCTCGCGCGCCAACGCGCCGCAGCCGATCACCAGCACCCGGCCCTCGCCCGAGGCGGCGAGCCCCTCACGGGTCAGCGTTGCGTCGTCGGCTGTCACCGGAACCGCACCGCGGTGCCGTAGGCCAGGATTTCCGACGCCGCCTGGGCGATGTTCGAGGTCTCGAACCGCGCGGCGACGATCGCGTCGGCGCCGAGTTTCTCGGCCTCGGCGATCATCCGGTCATAGGCCTGTTCGCGGGCGCCGGCCATCAGCGCGGCATATTCCTTGACCTCGCCGCCGACGATGTTGCGCAGGCTCGCGACGATGTCGGAGCCGATATGTTTCGCCCGAACGGTCGAGCCGCGCACCATGCCGAGCACTTCGATCTCGCGGCCCGGGTAGCTGTCGGTCGTCAGCACAATCATTTCTCGATCCTGTCGTAATGGTCGTCTTCGGCATTGCTGAGCCGCTCTTCCAGCACCCGCCAGGCGATGTAACCGGCCAGCGCGGCGGGCAGCAGGGCGAGCCAGGCCATCGGCACCGCGAGGGCCGCGAGCAGGAGCGAGGCGAGCCAGAAACTGAGCAGTGTCGCGCCGAGGACGATGACGATGATGAGGACCAGCTTGTCGAGTTTCATCCAGCGGGCTCCTTTGCGGGTCAGGATGGCGGGGCCGGGCCGGTGCGGCAAGGGGTTTCGGCCGCCCCAGTTGCGGCCGCGGCTCAATCGCGCTTTCCGGTGAGCGCGCGCCAGGCAAGTGCCGCGAGCATCACCAGCGGCATCATCGCCATCAGCACCTGGCCGTTGAGCTGTCCGGCACGCGCCGCGGCCCAGCCGACCCAGACGGTCGCGCCACCGGCGAGGATCACGAGAAACAACAGGAACAGATATCGGGCGATGGGCATGGCTGTCATCTAGGCGCGGAGGGGCCAGGAAAAAAGGCCCGCCCGCCCGCGTTATTCGCTGCGTCGCCGCCGGCCGCGCCGTTCGCGCGGCTTCGGCGCGTGGCCATGGCCGCAGACATGGGTCCCGTCGCTTTCGGAAGAGAACCCGCCGAGCTTTTCCTCGACTTCCGCCAGTTTCGGCGGCTCGGCGGCCACCGGCCGGGTCTCGAGCGCCTCGCGCATTGCGCGCAGATGGTCGGGCGTGGTGCCGCAGCAGCCGCCGATGATCTTCGCGCCGATGTTGCGGGCGAGCTCGGCGTAATCCGCCATCAGTTCGGGGGTGCCGTCATAGACGATTTCGCCGTCGACGTATTTCGGGATCCCGGCATTGCCCTTGGCGACGATCGGCACGCCGTTCGCGGCTTCGGCGAATCCGAGCACCGTGCGCAGGAGGTCTGAGGCGCCGACGCCGCAATTCGCACCGTAGGCGAGCGGCTTGTGCGGCAGCCCCGCGACGAGGGCGGCGAAATCGGTCGAGGTCACGCCCATCATCGTGCGGCCCGCGGTGTCGAAGCTCATCGTGCCGACCCAGGGCATCTGGGCCAGCTCGGCGGCGCGGGCGGCCGCCTTGTATTCGTCGGGCGAGGAGATGGTCTCGACCCAGAGCACGTCGACCCCGCCCTCTTTCAGCGCCTCGGCCTGTTCGTGGAACATCTCGACCGCGCCGTCGTAGCTGAGCGGCCCCATCGGCTCCATGATCTCGCCGGTCGGCCCCATCGAGCCCGCGACGATCACCCGCCGCCCGGCCCGGTCGGCCACGTCCCGGCCGAGCGCGGCGGCGGCGCGGTTGAGCTCGCCGACCCGGGCCTGTGCGTCGTGCAGCTTGAGCCGCGCCGCGGTGCCGCCGAAGGAATTGGTGAGGAAGATGTCCGACCCGGCCTCGACCGCGCCGCGGTAGAGCGCGCGGATCTTGTCGGGTTCGTCGACGTTCCACAGCTCCGGCGAGTCGCCCGAGGTCAGCCCCATGTTGAACAGCGTGGTGCCGGTGGCGCCGTCGGCCATCAGCCAGGGGCTCTCGTCGAGCATGCGGGCAAAGGTGTCAGTGGGCATCGGGGCCTCCTCGAGGTGTGACGGCTTTCTCTGCCACGAATGCGGTCCGGGGGCAAATCGTGATCGCTCATGATGATGTTGAGCCCGATGTCGTTTGCGGAAAGGGGCGGTGCCCGCACGTGCGGCGACCCGCGCGGGATCTGCGCGGTGGCGCGCGCCGGTCCGGTCTGGGCATCAGCCGCCGGGCGGTCTCCCTGTGGCGATTTCTCTGGCGATGTCGAGCGCACCCGCGGCCAGCGCCGGCAGGCCGGGGGCGGCGATGTAGAGCGTTTCCCAGTGCGGCGCGAAGGCCTGTTTGAACTGCCGCAGCCCGGCACCGCCCGAGGCTGTCTCGAGACGGTCCCGCAGGAAACGCAGCGGCGCGGGGTCGGCGGCGCTGGGCGGAACCGGCACGGCGGCAAATGAGAACCGCGGGACGCCAGCCGCGCCTGCCGTTTCGATCGCGTGGGCAAGCAGCAGGTACATCAACCCATCGGGCGCATCCGCACGGGCGCGCATCAGATCGAGCGTGTGTTCGCGGGTGTTGGCGTGGACGGTCACGAAGCCCAGGAGCCGGTTGCCCGGGTCGCGGGCGAGGTAGACCCGCGCCCAGGGCAGGGTGTCCGGTGCCCAGGTCCCCATCGAGAAGCCGCGCTCGCCGCCATGGGCCGCGGCCCAGGCGGCCGCAATTTCGGCCATCTCGGCAAGCGGCAGGGCCTGCGGATCCGCCTTGGCGACGGTGATGCCGGCAGCCTCGGCCTTGCGCAGCTTGCGGCGCAGGCCGCTGCGGGCGCTGCCCTCGGCGGTGAACCCGCGCGGGTCGAGCCAGGCTTCGCGGGCGATGGCGCTCACCCGCCAGCCGCGGGCGCGGGCCGTGGCGGCGAGCCGCGCGCCGGCCTTGTAGAGCACGGGCACGCGCATCCGATCCCGGGCGAGCGCGGCGAGGATCGAGAGCGTTTCAGCGG
The DNA here is from genome assembly GCA_020441225.1 of Maritimibacter sp. The sequence goes on from JAGRMP010000387.1 coordinate 3,479, forward strand.
GATCGGCGTCCGGGCTCAGCGGGTCCGAGAGCATCGCGAGGCTTTGACCGGTCGGCGCAACCATCGCAATCGGCCGTCCGCCCCGCTCGGTGGCAAGCGACAGCCGGCCATGGCGCAGAAGCGCCGCTTCGGCGCGCGGGGCACGGTCGATCGTCGCGTCGACGAGCGGGGGCAGGTGCGGCGCGGCGGGGAGCGGCACCAGCGCGGGGGACGTCGGCCCGGCGGGACGGGCGGCGGCGCGCCTGGGGCCGCGGATCAGGACCAGCCCGCCGATCATGGCGGGAAGCGCATAATAGAGGGCGCGATAGGCGATGACGGCCGCCAGCAGCGGCTCGGAGCCGATGTCGGGCAGGAGCGCGAGCAGCGCAGCTTCGAACGGACCGATCCCGCCTGGCGTGGTCAGCACGAGCCCCGCGCCGAGGGCCAGGAGATAGGCCGCGAGGACCTGGGGCGCGCCGAGCCCGGGCGTGTCCGGCAGCAGGACCCAGAGGACCGTTCCGGCGGCGAACGTGTCGAGCGCGGTGAGCCCCAGGACCGTCGCCATGGCCCGCAGCGAGGGCAGGTGGCGGGTTGCGGCGGCAGGGAACGCACCGGGCCGGATCAGCGACACCAGGGCCAGCGCGGCGGCAGCGGCGACCAGCGTTCCGGCGCCGAACAGGACGAGGGGGCGGGCCACCGGCAGGGGCAGGGGTACGGCGATCAGGGCGAGCGCCGCGAGCACCGCCCAGGCGGTGAGAAACGAGAGCGATACGGCCACCGACAGCCGCATGGCCCCGGCCAGGCCGAGCCCGGGCAGCAGCCGCCAGCGGACCAGCGCGCCGGTGAGCGTGCCCATGCCGATGGTCTGGGCGACGGCGATGGCGGTGGCCCCGGTTTCGACCGCCGCGCGCGGGCCGATGCCGGTGCCGGACAGGCGATGGACGACGGCATCGTAATGGCCGACAGCCCAGAAGCTGACGCCGGTGAAGGCTAGGCCGGACAGCCATTGGACCGCGGTCATGGCGCCGAGCGCCTGGGCAATCGCGCCGGTGTCGAGCCCGGCGAGCCGGTCCCAGCCGAGCCAGAGCAAGGCGGTGATGACCGCAATCGGCAGCGCCTGTCGCGCCGCCAGCCGTCCCGGCGGCAGAGCCGCCGCGGCGGCGGTGACGCCAGGGCGCGATGCGGTGATGATCTTGTTGTCCATGAAAGCCCCCGGGTCCCTCGGGCTGCGATCATGCGTGCCGCACCTGCAAGGTGGGGTTAACAGATAGATTTTTACATATTTCGGGCGGGGTTGCCTGTCGCCCGAACCGCCTGTGTGCAGGTGAAATTCTGGAGCTTGCCGATGCCCCGGTTCCGCAGTTTCGGCGCGGACAGGTGCGCTTTGGCAGGGCGTTGGAGCGGCCCGGCGACGTCTCCCGCGGCCGGTCTTCCGCGTTGGGTACGCCTGTGTCGGGCCGATGCGGCCGAGGCACGCGCGTCGGCCAGGCGGGTGCGTCAGGTCTCTGCTGTCAAGACGGGGCGTGCATCCGCGCCGCGCCGCCCGGCCGGTGCCACTCCGGGCGCCGGGACGTCATCGCCTGTCGCGCGGCCGTTGTGACACGGTCGCTCCTGCGCCTGCGCCTGCGCCGGAGCGGTCGGGCTTGCTGCGGAGCGGCCGGGCCTGCGGTGCAGGCGGTCGCCCGGCGCGTCAGGCTTCCTTGATGATCTGTTCCTGCGCCACGGCGAGGAGCTCGGCGCGTTTCGCGCGCACCTCATCCGCCGAGGACAGATCCCCGAGGTCGCCCGCGACCTTGCGCACGACATCCTCGTGACCGGCCTCTTCGAAATCGGCCTTGATCACTTCGGTCACATAGGCGTCGATCTGGTCTTCGGCCTTGCCCAACTTGCCGGCCGCCCACAGCGCGAGCAACTTGTTGCAGCGCGCTTCCGCCTTGAAGCGCAATTCGGCGTCATGGGCGAACTTGTTCTCGTAGGCGTTTTCGCGATCGTCGAA
>JAGRMP010000037.1:0-41909 GCA_020441225.1 Maritimibacter sp.
CAAGGCAGCAGCCGCAGCCGTTGGTTTTGAACACCTCGATCGGTGTTTCCTCGGCGAGCGCTCTGGAAACGGGAAAAATGGAAAGGGCGAATGACAGCACGTAAATGGGTGTCTTCAAGGTTCATAGCCTTTCAGTTGGATCGTCGACGCGGGTCTGTGCCAATTCCTGTTCAATGCGCGCTCGCACTTCGGCCAGTCGATCGAGAGCCGCATTGTCGTCCCGGGCGCTGTTTGCGATCTGGGCAAAAGGTGTCTCGCCCAAAGGATCCGTTGGCCGGCCGTCAACGAGCACTTCGTAGTGCAAGTTGGGGGCGGTGGTGGTCCCGGTTTCACCAACCCGACCGATCAGATCGCCGGCGGTTACTGGCCGGCCTTCCGAGACTCCCTCGGGAACCGCACTGAGATGTGCGTAGCGAGTGAGGATGTCTGCGCCATGTGCAATCTCGACCACCCGTCCGTATCCATTGCGCCATCCTATGAAAGCAACCCGTCCAGGGGCCGTGGCTTGGACCGGCGTTCCGAGAGGAGCCGCGAAGTCCACGCCGGTATGCATGCGCATATCGTCGAACACAGGGTGCTTCCGGCGGCCAAAAACCGAACTGAGGCGCGCCCCTGCAACGGGCTGGGAGAAGACGCGAAGCACTTCGCCATCCATGTAGATGGTGGCCTGACCGCTCCCGTCGTTCGGCCAGATAACTTCGTAGAGTGCGTCTTTCAGATCCAACGCCGCGAATGCGATCTCTGGCTCGCCGACGATATCGCCCCGGACTCTCGCCTCACGCCACAAGAGTCGCAGTGTCTCGCCGCCCTTCAATTCGCGCCGAAAATTCACCGTACCGCCAAGCATCTGCGCCAGGTCCACTGCGAAACGAGCGGGCATGCCTGACTTCTGGAGGGCCGAATAAACCGAGCTGTCGATGACAGCCTGCCCAGCGAGCGTCACGATCTCCGGATCGGGCGTGACGACACGGGTCGACGGCCGTTCCCCGAAGACGGCCTCGATCCTTACACCCTCATCGATGTCGAGCGCGACTGTGTACGGACGACCCTCAGGGGTCGATACAACTTCGATCTCGTGTCCGGGGCGCAGATGTCGAAGATCGAATTCCGCGCCCAGGGCCAGTGCGACTTCCGAGCGGTCGGTGGCTTCGAGGCCGGCTTCCGCCAAGACCGCGTCGAGGGTATCGCCAGAGGCGATCTTGCGCGACCAACTGGAGAGTTGCGGCTTGGCGGCTGCCAAGGCAATGCTTGTGTCGGCACTCGTTGTTTCCGGGGGTGCCGGAGGTCTGCGCATGGTTGTTGGTTCAGGACGGGCGCCGGCAACGTTGATCTCCGGCAATCCGGTCAACTGCGGCATTGCCAAGGGGGCGGGTGCCCAGGAACCGGCCGCTGCGAGAGCTGGCGGCAAAGGCTCATTCGGCACGGCGCTTGTGAGGCCCACCGCCGCAATGGAAGCACCGCCCGCAAAGATGCGTGCCAAAGCCCAGAATTTCCCCCTCACGTCGCTCCCTCCGTTGCTGTTCGTATCGCGCGGCGGATTTTTGGAACCGCGAACTCGCGCGGCTCGTGAAAGTCTATCGTGCTCACAAATCTTCCTTTTGCGTCGAACAGGAAGACGCTTGCCGTGTGGTTCATCGTGTAGTCTCCACCGTCCGTGGGCACCTTCGCGTATGTGACGCGGAACCCTTCAGCGGCGCGGGCAATCTGGGCGCGGGTGCTCGTCCAGCCCCGAATCCGCCGGTGGAAATAGCCGACATATTCGGCCATCGCCTCGACACTGTCGCGTTCGGGATCGACAGTTACGAAAACGACGTTCAGCCTTTCGGCTTCCGCTCCAAGATCGTCGAGCCAGCTGGAGATATCGGCGAGCGTGGTCGGGCAGACATCCGGGCAATGGGTGAAGCCGAAGAACACCATGGACGAACGGCCGATGAGCGCCAAAGGACCCACCTCGCTGCCGTCGTGATCGGTCAGGCTGAAATCCATCGCGGACAAGGCGAGCGGAAGCGGCCCTGCCGACACAGGCGCTCCGGGTCCGTCCACCCGCCACCAGCCGACGACAAGCGTCAGCCCAAGCGCGCCGATGCCGGCCACGAACCACCCGACCGGGTGTCGTCGACGCATCAGCCTTCTGGTCCACGAGCGGCGAATCCGAGGATCGGGACCTCAATCGTCTTTTCGCCACCATCGAAGAAAACCAACGTCAGGGCGTAGCTCTCGCCTTCGATCATCGGTCTCGTCAGCCGCATCAGCATGACGTGCAGGCCGCCGGGGTTAAGTGTTACGGTCTCGCCCGGGGCGATTTCAATCTCGCCGGCCGGGGACATGGAACTGACGCCGTTCGCATCGGTTACGGTGCGATGGACTTCCGGCATCATGGCGATGTCCGTCCTGAGGCCGATCAGAGTCACAGCTTCATCACCGGCGTTGCGGATATCCAGATAGGCGACGCCGGGGCGGCTCGTTCCGGTGGATGCCCTCGACCATGCGTTCTCGACGATCACGTCCTGCGGCCCTGCAATGGCCGCTGCTGCGAACCAGACCGGAAGGAGCAGGCTCGCCAGGAAAGTGCGGAACAACAGCTGCATGTTTCTTTTCACTCCTCGGCGTTGTGACATATACGGGATTAGGATGCTCAGCCGCGTGAGGCCGTGACTTCTGCGGCGACCAGGGCACGCAACTCGGCCTCTCCGAAGGGATCAAGGGGTTTGCCATTCACGAAGAAAGTTGGCGTCTGGCGCACACCAACGGCTTCCACATCTGCCTTGTCCTGATTGAAGATGGCAATGACGTCAGGCATCTTCATCTGGTTGACGGCTACGTCCAGGTCGAGACCTGCGGCCGCCGCGACGGTGCCAATCTGTTGAATGCTTGGCGCACCATGTGCCGCCCAGACATTCTGATTAGCATACAGCGCCTCAAGCACCGGCTCGAATACGCCCTGGATGCGCGCAGCCTCCAACACCTTGATGGCTGTCTCGGATGGCAACCCGTGAAATGGCGTGTAGCGCAGGACGACACGCACGTCTTCAGGGTATTGCGCCATGATATCCTTGACGATTGGATGAAAGGCGCTGCACGCCTCACAGGCCGGGTCCATGAATTCCACGATGGTGACCGGCGCCTCGTCGGGGCCGAAACTCGGGGAATAGGGGCGCTCGAGAATTGCCAAGATATCTGGTGCAACCACGCCTGGGTTCGCGCCCGCATCCGGCCGCGTCACCCACCAGGTTGCGGCGCCAAAAGCGCCGAGCGCCACCGCGCCTGTTCCAAGGACAAGGGCTCTTCTATTCATCGTTCAGTCTCCGGTCGTGCCGCCGCAAGAAGCGCACCAATCAGCGCAAATGCAGCAATGGAAAGAAGCGGGATCGGGATACCAAGGAAGACCTGGTTTTCGTCAGTACAGGACGGGCCTGTTTCACGGCAGGGCTGAATGCCTTCCGGGATGATCCCGGTATAGAGCCCAAGATGCCAAAGCCCGATGGCGCCCCCCAATACGGCCAATGGGAGCGCATAGACGCGGATGCCTAAATCCGAGCGCCAGGCGGCCACCCCAAGTATGACGGCGAGCGGGAACATGAAGGCGCGTTGATACCAGCACAGGACGCAAGGCGTCTGCCCCAGCACTTCGCCGATGAACAGCACACTCAGCGTTGAAATCAACGCCATCGTCCACGCTGCGAAAAGGGCGGTTTCGCCGCCCAAGCGAATGTTCATTGGTTCATCAACTCCCTCAGGTTGGTCAAGATTTCTTCGGCCGGCGTTCCGTATTGCCAGGAGGTGACATAACGCGCATCGGGTCCAAACAGGAACAGTTGCGACGAATGCCCCATCGTGTAGCCGCCCGACGCCGAGGCCTCATCGATCTTCTCGTAGTAAATGTGAAAGCCTTCTGCCGTCTGCTCGATCTGCTCGGGTGTTCCGGTGAGTCCGATGATGTCGGCGCCGAAAAGCGGCACGAAATCTGCGAGGACTTGCGGCGTATCGCGGTCGGGATCGATCGAAACGAAGAGCGGCTGGACCTTGTCGGCATCCTTGCCGAGACCGATCATGACGGCCGCGACCTCAGCCAGGGTCGTGGGGCAGACGTCCGGACAGTTTGCGAAGCCGAAAAACACGAGCTGCCATTTGCCTGAGAAATCGCGCTCTGTGCGGACCATGCCGTTGTGGTCGGTCAGCTCGAAATGGGCGAGGAATTCGGTTTCCCTTGCGGCACGCGAAAGGTCACCGCGGTAGTCCGTCCAGAGCACAAGCCCCATGAACGCTGCTGTAGCCAGCCCGGCGAGCGCCCAAAGTATCTTTCGAGGAAGAGCAAGATTCAACGCGCACCGCACTTGTTTGGTTAAGGACCTGTCGCAGCGTTACATCCTCAAGCCACTGGAGGTTCAAGCCGTTTTTTGAGCGGAAAACGTGGCTCACGGATCTTTGACCAAGGAGAGACGCTTGCATGCCAGCCGACTCAAACCTACCAAAGCTGTATGTTCAAAGGAGGGATCAATGCTGACGATCGGAAATCTGGCAAAGAAGACCGGGACCAAGGTGCAAACGATCCGATACTATGAGCAGATCGGTCTCATGCCCGAACCAGGTCGCACGGCCGGCGGCCAGCGGCGCTATGGCGACAGGGAATTGGATCGCCTGGCTTTCATCCGCCATTCCCGCCAACTCGGCTTTCCGCTTGACGCCATTCGGGAACTCCTGGATCTGAGCGACCAACCCGACCGGCCATGTGAAGAGGCAAACGAGATCGCGTATCGCCAATTACAGCAGGTAGAAAAGCGTATCGCGCGCCTCGAAGCACTACGCACCGAACTCGGGCGGATGGTTCACGAGTGCAGCGGTGGCCGAACGGCCGATTGTCGCGTGCTCGAAGTCCTGCGTGACCACTCCGAATGCTTGACGGACCATGAAAAGATCGGGGCATAGCCCGGCGTTCCTATCTTCGGTCGCGGCCGTCATGTGTGGATGCCCCCTGCGGCTCAAGATGCGGGATTGGTGGTTCGGCGGTTGTCGGTGCGGTCATGTGTCCGGCCTTGATAGGTGCGGCCGGATCGACCCCGGGCCCCGACGAGATGCGCTGTGCGAGTGCCCGATCAAAATGGCGCGCTCGGGCGCGCGTTGAAAGACACGATGTCACTTGCGAACGGCATGAAGATCCTTCGCTCTTCTCACCTCTGTGGCACCTTCCCCTGCCGTTGACCGGCCTTTCGGTCGGCTTTGAGTTCACGTGGAAGTCTCAGCCGGGCGATACGTTCCACGCGGACCAAGATGGACTCGCCCGGGTTTGGTGGAGAGCGATTAGCACACTTCGTGAGCCTTTCTCTCGAAGGCAATCGGGCTCTGGAAACCGAGTGACGAGTGTCGCCTGACGGGATATTGGAACCCGTCGATGTATCTGGCGATGGCGTTTTCGGTCTGTTGCCGGGTTTGCCGGGCGATCGGCCAGATCAGCTCCGACTTGATGGACTTGAAGAAGGTCCCTTCAGTATCGATCAGGGCGAAGCAGCCGTCGAGGAGATCTGCTTGGCCATCGACGTGCTCACGTAAGCACTTCGCGCGTCGGAGGAAGAACGCGTGCCACGTTTTGTCACCGACGAACTGGGCGGCCTCAATGAATGTGTCTTCGTTTCCTATCGAACCGCCGACAGCGACGAAAGGTTAGCCCCGGTCTTGACCAACAGGCGCCAGATCGGTTCGTCCTCCAAGGCGTTTTCAGCGATGTCCTCGTCGAGGAGGGCGATTTCCTCTGTGAGCCTATCAGTTCGCGGAAATGGCGCGTTATCGCGGCCTGCTCGCCTTGGGCACCGATTGGCAACTCAGTCAGTCTCGGCCGCGCGCGTATTGTCACGCCGGTTGAGCAGAATTATTGCCGCGATGACGATCACCAATGGGCCTGACAGCTCGAGGATTCTGTCGGGCCAGTTCCCGCGCGCAACTGCTCTGAGCGGGCCGAGAGAGTTCAGAGTCTCCGCCGCCCGGAACACGATGAAACCCGCCATCAGGGCCAAACCGAGCAAGGGTAGGGCGGTGCGTCGTAATGTTGGGCGGAGCGCCCACACGAATACCGCACCGCTGCCAAATGCAGACAGCACCAGCACCGTCAAAATGATGCCTTTGAGTAGATCGGTCTTTTCGAACCAGCTCTGGGTCTGCCCTAAACAGCTTCCGGTGGCCATGATCAACGTCTGCAAGTCTGCCTGCTTGTTGACCGCCATGATAGCCAGCACGCCGGCCACTGCCGCCCAGAAAGCCCGTTCTTGCCGCCGGGTGGCGGCTGGGACGGGCGCTCGCCGCGCCACTACCGCAGCCAGGAAGGCCGCAAAGACGTAGATCGCGACCATGACCCAGCTCAAAAAGTAGGGATCGTTGAAGCCGAGCTGCCAGCGTCCCAGTACGCAGACGAAGAAGTTTTCTTGCATTGATGTCACCCTGGTTCTGATAGCGATCCACTCTCCGGGGAGAGGTCGTTTGTGGAAGATGCTTCCGGGGTCTCGCCGTTACATCTGTGTCAAAAATTCATTGGTAGTGCATGCAAGTTCGGGGAAACCCGATTGGGTCAGAGATTGTGTCAAGCAAGCCGGCGCACCACCCCTCCGTGATCGGGCCAACCTAAACACCCAGACAAGCGCCTGCACGCCAACACATGCCACACTCAGGATCACCCTGCGAAGGTGAGCGTGTCCGGCGGTAGTGCCCCTGGCAACCGTCTCGGGCGATCCAATCGGCGCTTGGCCAGTCATATGAACACGAACTACGCTTGAAGGCTTCCAAGACTTGCAGGTCGCCCGTCGCTTCGCCAAGTCGACGGGCGAAAGACAGTGGTGGGCAATTTATGAAACGTGTGAGTATGTCAGGACCCTCGCGCGAAACTTGAACCCGGTATCCGGGTGCACCGGATGGGTTGAAGGGAAAGACCAGGAGCAAACGGTTGGTCCAGCGAGGGCGACGGCCCGGGTATCGCGTAATCAACCTGATCGGAGCCGAATGGAACGAGAGAAGCCCGCGATAGGTTTCCCACCCAATATCTGCGACGATGTCGGCAGAAAGGCTGGGCTCTGCGCCGAGCCTGCGCAGGACCCTGTCGGCCGAAACCGTATTGATCGCGAGATCCACCATCGGTCGGTTTCCAAAAGATGGCAGGTCGCCGAGCTTCGCCGCCGGGCGGCGAGCCGCCACATCGGTTTCGACATCCGAAAGGAACTGTTTGGTTTCATCACCAAGCCAACGGAATTGGCGTTCATCAACATCATTCAACGACCGGCTTGCGAGAATGCGCATGTCTGTCCGATGGACAAAACGTTTCAACAGGAAACGCGCTATTCGTGTCGGCAGACCGGTGTCTCTCATATCACCGACCATCAGATTCGGTCGCAACGCCGGGATCATACCCGCCCGCCGGCACGTGCCCTTGAAGTCCATTGGCCACGCCCTTCTCCATTCCGTTGGTCAGAGTTTGACGCGTCTCAGGCGCAGGGCGTTCGAAATCACCGATACCGACGACAGGCTCATTGCGGCTGCTGCGATCATCGGGGACAACAGGATCCCGAACACCGGGTAGAGGATGCCCGCTGCGACCGGCACGCCTGCCGCATTGTAGGCAAAGGCAAAGAACAGGTTCTGTTTGATGTTGCGCAGGGTTGCCTTGGCCAGTATTCGGGCCCGCACAATGCCAACCAGATCGCCGCCCAGTAGCGTGATCCCGGCGCTTTCCACTGCAACATCCGCGCCGGTGCCCATGGCGATCCCCACATCAGCAGCGGCCAACGCGGGAGCGTCGTTGACACCGTCTCCGGCCATGGCCACTCGATGACCTTGTGCATGCAACTCTTCCACCAAGGCCTTCTTGTCCTCAGGCAGTACGCCAGCCCGCACTTCATCGATGTCGAGCATTCCGGCGACAGCCTCGGCAGTGCGTTGGTTGTCGCCCGTCGCCATGATCACCCTTAGCCCCAGGCTGTGCAGGTCGCGAATTGCGCCGGCCGTTGTGGGTTTGATCGGGTCGGCGACGGCAACGACGCCGGCAAGATGACCATCCAATGCTATGAACATGGCGGTCTTCCCGTCTGTGCGCAGGGTGTCCATGGCATCTTCAATCCCGGAAGTGTCCACATTCAGGAGCTCCATCATAGCGGAGTTGCCAAGCGCAACCGATTGGCCCGAGACGGTTCCCTGGACCCCTTTGCCGGTCACGGCTTCGAATGTTTCGGCCTTGGGAAAAGATATCCCACGGTTGCGCGCGCCCTCGACGATCGCTTCCGCAAGGGGGTGTTCGGACCCCAGCTCCAAGGCGGCGGCGAGCTCCAGGACTGTGTCGCTGTGAAAATCCGAAAAGGCCAAGACGTCTGTGAGTTCAGGTTTGCCGAGGGTCAGCGTACCGGTCTTGTCGACAATGACCGTGTCCACACGTGCCATGCGCTCCAACGCCTCTGCATCTTTGATTAGGACCCCAGCCTGGGCCCCCCGACCGGCAGCTGTGGTGATCGAAATCGGGGTCGCGAGGCCGAGCGCACATGGGCAGGCGATGATCAGGACTGAAACCGCCGCGGCAATTGCGAAGGCGAGTGCCGGGTCGGGGCCGACCAGCAACCAGGAGACGAAAGCGATGATCGCGATAGCAACAACGGTCGGCACGAAGATCGAGGATACCCGGTCTGCGAGACCCTGAATGGGGGCACGCGACCGCTGAGCTCCGGCAACCATTTCGACAATCTGCGACAACACAGTGTCAGCCCCGACCTGTGTGGCGCGGATCGCCAAGGTCCCGTTTTTGTTGATTGTGCCGCCGGTAACGCGGTCGCCCTCGGTCTTTTCGACCGGCACGGGTTCGCCGGTGATCAGGCTTTCGTCAATCGACGAATGACCGTCAGCCACAGTTGCATCCACCGGAATACTGTCGCCCGGTCGAACGCGCAGCAAATCCCCCACGATGACCTGTTCCAAAGGCACCTCCTGCTCGTCGCCGTCAGGCAGGATGCGCCGCGCCATCTTGGGCGCAAGGTCCAGCAGGGCGCGGATCGCGTCACCGGTGCGTTCACGCGCGCGCAGTTCCAACACCTGTCCCACGAAAACAAGGGCGACAATGACGACGGCAGCTTCATAGTAGGTGCCCACTCCCTCGCCGGTGCGGTATTGTGCCGGAAAGACCCCAGGCAGGAACGTCGCGAACAGCGAATAGACATAGGCTGCCCCGACCCCAAGCGCGATCAGGGTCCACATGTTTGGCGAGCGATTGCGGATCGATGCCAAGCCGCGGGCAAAGAACGGTTGTGCCGCCCAAAGGATGATGGGGGTGGCGATCAGGAATTCCACATAGGTCGCGAGCTGATGTCCGACCCATTCGCGCACTGTGAGGCCGACGAGTTCGCCCATCGTCAGGACAACCAGGGGGAGTGCGGCGAATGAACTGATCCACATGCGACGGGTGAAGTCAGTCAACTCTTCATTCTCTTCATCCGAAGGCAAAACGGGTTCCAGCGCCATGCCACAGATCGGACAGGCGCCCGGTTCATCACGGATGATTTCGGGGTGCATCGGGCAGGTCCATTGGCTCGCCGGACCACCTGGTGCGATATCTCGGGAGGGTGCACCTTCGTGCATGTCACCGTCCGCTCCATCCCCCCACGCGTATAACCATGGGTCAGTCTTGAACTGGGACAGGCAGCGGTTTGAGCAGAAATGGTATTTCTCCCCGCCAAGTTCCACGACCAGTGGGTTTCCTGCAATCTCCACGTTCATCCCGCAAACCGGGTCTTTGGCGATCTTCTTCGATGCGCCCTGTTCACGCGGGTTCTGACTGGCTTCGTGGTGACCATGGGTATGGTCTTGCGGTTTCGTGGGCATCTGGTTCTCCGGTTACATGGCAGAGCGTGAGGGATCCCGTGGGGGTAGGGTCAAGGCGATCTCGCGAGTTTTCTCACGCTGCCGCTCAGGCACATTGATCGTGCGGGGCCGTCCTGACTTCAGCGCGAGGCCAAAGAGGGTTGCCCGGCCCGGGTCGTTTCCAAGCGGAAATGTGCAGATGCGTTTCAGGGCGGGCAATTCCCTGCGTTGATACGCACTGCGGCGTTACCGCATCGATTTTCCGGAATCGCGGTTTTTGGTCCTTTCCGCGTCCGTGTATTGGCCGTGTCCCGCCTTTTCACGGCCGAGAGCATTCTTTACTGGGTTTGGCCGGTGTTGTTCCAAGCACATTGTCTCAGTCCACGGTGAATTGCCCCATCATCCCGGCGTCCTCATGTTCGAGGATGTGGCAATGATAGAGATAGGGTGCCTGGACTGGGGCGGGGTGGTCGAAACGGGCAAGCAGATCCACCGATCCGTTGACCAGAACGGTGTCTTTCCAGCCGGTGTTCGGCGGCTGAGGCGCATGCCCGTTTTCCGCAAGGACCTGAAACCTGACGCCATGGATGTGAAACGGGTGCATCATCATGGCGGCACTCACTGTCCATCGCTCCATCGTGCCACGTTCGATGCCGAAGTTGATCTTGTTCATGGCAAAGGCGGCACCGTTGATCGAGAATTGCCCACCAGCCCCTCCACGCATCATGCCCATGCCCATTGGCATGTCCAACGAGAGACGCCGCATTGGCGCTCCCGTGGCGTCGTCGTCCGGGCGACCGCCACCCAGATCGGTCGGCAATTTCGTGATCCTGGCCGGGGCCGAACTGTCGGTTGAGAATGGGAGCACCGAGAACCGCCCGCCTTGCGCACGCCTGCCGCCCATCATACCCCCCATCATCCCGACGTTCGGGTTCTGGCCGGAGGTCAACACGACGTCGGATCCGGTCGCGAAATCAACCAGGAGCTCGACCCTTTCCCCGGGCGAAAGTCGCAAGTTCGACAATTGGATCGGCCGGTCCAGGTAGCCGCCGTCTGTCGCAACGAGGTGCATGGGCCGGTTATCTGAAAAGGCAAGATCGTAGATCCGCGCGTTCGACCCGTTCACCAGGCGAAGACGCACCAGGCCTTTCGGGACGACGGCCGTGACGCCGACTTGGCCATTGACCAGGATCGTGTCGCCAAGAAACCCCATCATTCGGTCCGGCATGGACAAGGAGAGATCGATCGCGCCCTGGCCGGTGAAACGGCGGTCCTGAAGCACCAGCGTCAAGTCGTCGACGCCATATCTGGAGGGCAATCCGCGCGCGTCGTCCTGGCCGTCGCTGACCTGCAACACGCCGGCGAGGCCCATCTGGACTTGCCGGGCAGTCGCGCCATGCGCGTGTGAATGATACCAGGCCGTGGCAGCTGGTTGACCTATGGGAAGCTCCGGAAACCAAGTGTCAGCGGGTGCGATCGTCTGATGCGGACCACCGTCAACCTCCCCGGGCACGAGAAGCCCGTGCCAGTGCACTGAGATCGGTTCGTCCAAGGAGTTGCGAACCTCGGCCGCCGTCACCCGGCCTGTCGCGAGCCTTAGGGTCGGCCCGAGAAAGGGCTGGTTGAATCCCCAAGTTCCCGTCGGCGACGAGCCGGTGAAAACGGATCGCCCGGTTTGGGCCTCTAATCGAAATCGACCAGAAGTGGTGGCATCCAGGAGCGGCGGCATTTCGAGGCGCCTGGCTGAGGCCTGGGACAACGACACGGACCCGAAACCTGCGGTCATTGTACCGGTGACGAAGCCTGCAAGGAACGTCCTGCGTTTCATTCCATTCTCCATCAGGCAGACAGAGCGGCGGGCAGGTTGGCGATGGCATCCTCGGCGGAAACGATCGGCAGGCCGGACTTGATCCAACCGGGTCCCGCCGCAGAGCCGGCCATTCCCTCGGAGATGTCCAGGAAATTGGTGTAGCCCGAAGCCCGAAGCCGTTGCATCACGCCCCCGGATCGATTGCCTGTTCTACAAATCAGGGCGACAGGCCGCTCCTCGGCCAAATCGCGCGCAAGGAACAAGCGTTCCGGAAATTTGTCGTCGTAGAGGTTGAGGGGCCACGCGCCTTGAGCGACCCCGGTCTCACGCCATTCCTCAGGCGTGCGAATGTCCAACAGGCGAATCCGGTCTTGGGTCAGGGCTTCGTAGGCCGCGGTTGCCGTCCAAACATCGCGTCTTTGGGCCGTTGCCGGGAGGGTAACTGCGGTGATGGGAAGTGCGGTCAAAACGCTCAAAAGCCTGCGACGCGAGAATGTCATCGGGTTGTTCTCCTCAGATGGTTTCAAACCGCTTCGACAGCGGTTCACGGGAATTCGCGGACCGTTTCCTCCGCCGCGCGCGGTTCGCTGCTTTGCGCGTCGGCCACTATGGCGGCTGGGTCACGCGCTCGGATCTCAAGTTTCCGGTCTATTTTGTGGCGGGATCACACAAGGAGCCCCTTCGCGCTGGTGCATCGCTCCCGACCGTCGCTCCAATGTGCAATCTTGAGGTCTCTCTCGATCAGCCCGGGTGGCCGCGATGTTTTGCGCCTGACTTTGTCTCCAGGGCAGTCATTCAAGAATGAACACATTTTCAGGATTGACCTGTTTCACCTCTCCTCTTGAAAAACGCCCCGACCGAACACGGGGTAACTTGAAGTCCGGTCGGGGCGAAGGAGGCCGCTGCTCAGAGCGACCCCCCGTGGGTGTTCAATTGTCCGAATTTCCCATGTCTGCTCCCCCGCCCATCATCTGCTCTTGCGAGAGTCGCATGCTTGGGCGATTGGCGGGCGCTGTCATTTCGTCGGCGGTCACCTTTCCGTCGCCATCGGCATCAAGGTGCTGGAAGCGGTCGACGATCAATCCACGGGTCATTTCAATGTGGAGGGCTTCGAATTCCTCCAGCGACAGCGAGGCATCTCCGTTTGCGTCGGCATCCGCATGCATCGATTGGAGCATCCCAAGCACTTCGTCGCCTGACATGGTACCATCGCCGTTCGCGTCGGCACCGCCCATCATCGCCCCACGCATGACTGACATCATATCCTGGTCCATCATGCCCATCCGGTCCATTGCTCCGGCCGTCGGGCCCATCCGCTCCCCGCCGCCCATCATCCCGCCATGCATCTGCATCATCATTTTCATCATGCCTTGCATCATCTGGTGGGGATTCCCTTGCATCATACCCATCGGACCCATCGGACCCATCGCGCCGGATCCGCCCATCATGCCCATGGCACCCGGTTCTTCATCCATGGTCCCTGGAGTCTGAGGGGCGGGACTTTCTCGGCCGGTTTCTTCTGCGTCGTGGTGTTCGGTATCTGCGAACGCAACGCTCGAAGTTGCGGCCCAGAGGGCTATTGCTATCGCGGTGTTAAAGACCTTCGACATTCGGGACTCTCCAATTTTCGTGCCCTTTTCCATTTCAACATGAAAAAGCGAAAAGAAAGCACGTGCATCAGGGAGTTTGTATCGCTCTGTCGCAACCGCCGGGGCTTGATACATTTCGCGACAAAAATGACCCTGACCGGCCTCAAACATATGACTTACAAACAAAACATGCCGCACCCGCCTCACATCCTCGTGGTCGACGACCACCAGCAGATCAGAGACAGTGTGACCCGTTTCCTGGAGAAGAACGGGCTGCGAGCTACGCCCGCCAAAGATGCCCAGGACATGGACGCGAAACTGGCCAAAGGTCGTTTCGATCTGATCGTGTTGGACGTGATGATGCCTGGCGAAAGCGGGCTATCGGTCTGCCAGAGGCTCACCGGCGACAAGAAGATCCCGATCATTTTGCTGACGGCCCTGGGAGAAGAGACCGATCGGATCGTTGGGCTGGAGATCGGCGCTGACGACTATCTGTCCAAACCTTTCAACCCGCGGGAATTGCTGGCGCGGATCAAAGCGGTCTTGCGCCGCGTGCAGCAAGTCCAGACCGTCACGGGCCGCTATGCCGGGAAGAAGGTGCGTTTTGCCGATTTGGTTCTGGATGTGAACCGGCAAGTCCTTGTTGATGAGAAAGACAATGAGACCGCGCTCACCAGCGCCGACTTTCGACTTCTGACCGTGCTGTTGGAAAGAGCGAGAACTGTGTTGAGCCGCGACCAGTTGCTTGACCTTGCCGCCGGACGTTCCGCGGGCCCTTTGGACCGGACAATCGACAATCAGATCAGCCGACTGCGGCGAAAGATCGAGCCAGATGTTCTGCGCCCAACGATCATCCAGACGATCCGCAACGGAGGGTATTGTCTCTCTGTTGACGTTGAGGTCATCGGATGACGCATCGACCTCTGAATTCCCTGCGCGTGCAACTGGTTTTGCTCGTGGTCGCCGCCCTGATCGTCGCGCAAGTCATCAGCCTCCTGCTGTTTGCGGATGAGCGCAGTCTCGCGGTCAGGGCGGCACTGGGATTCGAAGCGGCCGGGCGCGCGGCCAATGTTGCGCGCCTCATCGAAGAGGCGCCTCCCGATTTGCATGAGTCGATTTTGAGAGCGGCCAATTCCCCTTTGGTTCGGTTTGATTTGGCCACTGAGCCGGTCGTGCTTCACTCCGGTCACTCCGACGGAGGTCTGGTTGAGGCGCGCATCCGTGCTCTTATGGATGATGGATTCAGCCGGGACATCCGAGTTGAGTTACACGAGATCGAGGGGCAGATCCTGCCGCTTCCGCACCTATCTCAGGAAATGGCTGAAATGCATGTCGCGATGATGCGTGGCGAGCTTTCGGCCGTCGAAATGAACCTGTCGATCGCGGTTTCAGGGGGGAGATGGCTGAATGTCGGAACACGGTTCGAGCGCCCTCCGATACAATGGCCGGTCTACTCAATGCTCACCTTCGCAGTTTCGGCGGCTGCGATCCTGGTTGTGGTTTTCTGGTTCATGATGACCCGCCTCACCGGGCCTCTGCGGCGTCTGGTGAGTGCTGCCGACAGGCTTGGGCGCGGCGAGGATGTTGCCAACCTGCCCATGGCCGGTCCGACCGAAGTGCGTGACCTGACTTCGACATTCAACCGGATGCAGGATCGCCTGTCGCGGTTCGTGGCGGATCGGACCCGCCTGTTGGCAGCCTTGGGGCACGACCTGCGCTCGCCTCTCACGGCGATGCGTGTTCGGGCGGAATTGGTTGACGACGAGGAAACCCGTGAGAGCCTGATCACTTCCGTCGAGGAAATGCAGACAATGGTCGAGGCCACGCTGGACTTTGCTCGGGGGCTCTCGGGTACAGAGGAACCCGAGATCGTCATTGTCAGCGACTTTCTCAACGCGCTTCGCGAAGACATGGTGGCGCCTTTTGAGCTTGACGGTGGCCCGCCCTTGGAGGCCCGCATCCGCCCGCACGCGGTGCGTCGGGCGCTGAGAAACGTAATCGAAAACGCCGCCCGCTACGGCGGCAATGCCCGCGTGTCTCATGTCGTCACCGATCAGGAGCTTCTCATCACGGTTGATGATGACGGCCCAGGTATTCCGGCGGCGGATCTCGAGCGTGTCTTTGATCCGTTTTTCAGGTTGGAGCAGTCACGCTCTCTGGAAACCGGGGGCCACGGTCTCGGCCTGTCCATCGCGCGGACGATCATACGGGCACACGGTGGCGACATCGCTCTTTCAAACCGCGACGAAGGCGGACTGCGCGCAACGATCGCGATCCCTTTGGCGGGCAACACACAGGAGTAAGGAGGTTCAAATGAAACTCAGAAATACGGCAACGATCCTTGGATCATCGATTGCGGCCAGCGCCTTTGCAAAGGGCGTCCTGGCGGATCCCGTGAACACATGGGACAGCGGATACGGACACATGGGTTGGGGAGGAGGATACGGAATGTTCGGGGGATTCATGATGTTGGTATTCTGGGGCGTGGTCATCGCCCTGATCGTGGTCGCCGTGCGTTGGTATGGCCCGCAAAGCCTTCGCCAAGGGAGTGCTTCGAGCGCGTTGGACATTCTCGAAGCCCGCTTCGCCACAGGAGAGATCGACGAGGACGAGTTCCAGAAGCGCAGAGCCGCTCTCGAAAGCTGAACCGAAAAGATCGCTTCCGCCCGAACGGACGGAAGCCACCCATAATCGCAGCAATTGGCAGGATCCTGACATGACCCCAGAAATCGGGCACTTTGCCCTGGCGTTGGCCTTCGCCTTGGCGTTGGTACAAAGCGTGTTTCCCATTTTCGGGGCCGGGCGTGGCAGTCTGCTCTTGATGCGATCCGCTCGCACGACGGCGATCGGGCAACTGATCCTGGTGGCCATTGCTTTCGGCGCATTGATGCGCAGTTTCATCGTCAGCGATTTCACCGTGGTGAATGTCGCCTCGAACTCGCATTCCCTGAAACCGCTGCTGTTCAAGATCGCCGGCACCTGGGGCAGCCATGAAGGATCGTTGCTGCTGTGGGTTCTGATCCTGACGGTATTCGGCGCCGCCGTGGCGGTGTTCGGCACAAACATTCCCGAACCGCTCAAGGCACGCACTTTGGCGGTACAGGCCTGGATCAGCACCGGGTTCCTGTCATTCATGTTGCTGACGTCGAACCCGTTCGAGCGCGTGTTCCCGCCGCCGGCCGATGGTAACGACTTGAACCCGTTGTTGCAGGACGTGGGCCTCGCGATGCACCCGCCGTTTCTCTATCTGGGGTATGTCGGCTTCTCGATCGTGTTCTCCTTTGCCGTGGCCGCATTGCTGGAAGGCCGGGTCGATGCCGCCTGGGCGCGGTGGGTCCGGCCCTGGACCTTGGCTGCATGGATGTGCCTTACCGCTGGTATCGCGTTGGGGTCATGGTGGGCCTATTATGAGCTCGGATGGGGCGGTTGGTGGTTCTGGGATCCGGTCGAGAATGTCAGCTTCATGCCGTGGCTTCTGGGCACCGCGCTGCTGCATTCGGCAATTGTCACGGAAAAGCGCGACGCCTTCAAAAGCTGGACGATCCTACTTGCGATCCTGACTTTCTCGCTGTCACTCCTGGGTACGTTCGTCGTGCGGTCGGGGATTCTCACCTCCGTCCACGCCTTCGCGGTGGATCCCGAACGCGGCCTCTACATCCTGTTATTGCTGATCCTGTCGATCGGGGGCTCTTTGGCTCTGTTCGCCTGGCGCGCTCCGATGATGGAACCGGGTGGCTTGTTCAAACCAATCAGCCGTGAGGCGGGCCTGTTGGTGAACAATTTGATCCTTGGCGCGGCGACCGGGACGGTTCTGTTTGGCACGCTCTACCCATTGTTCCTCGAGGCAGTTACCGGAGACAAGATCTCCGTCGGTCCGCCGTTTTTCAATGCGTCCTTTGTCCCGATGATGCTGCCGTTGATCTTTTTCATGGGGGCAGGGCCGTTCCTGAGCTGGAAGCGTGCTGATCTATCGGGCGTCTTGCAACGGGTCCGCTTCGTGTTTGTTGTGTCCATCCTTGCGACCCTTGTCGTTTGGTATCTCACCGCTGGTGGTCCTGTTCTGGCCTATGTCGTGATACTCTTGGCCACATGGCTCCTGCTCGCGACGCTGCGGGAATGGGCCACGCGCATCCGCTTGTTTGAAGTGCCCATTGCCGAAGCGATGCGTCGGGCGCGCAACCTCCCGCGCGCGTCCCACGGGATGACGTTGGCCCACGCGGGATTGGCCGTGGCTATCTTCGGCTTCACAGGTTCCAGCGCGTGGAAATCCGAAGAGGTCGTGTTTGTCGCCCCCGGCGCAACCATCGAGATCGCCGGTTTCGAAGTCGCGTTCAAAGGCGTGGACCGGGTCCCTGGCCCCAACTACATCGCTGATCGCGGCACTCTGGACGTATTTCGGGACGGCCAACAGGTCACCACGCTGTATCCCGAGCGGCGATACTACCCGATTGCCGAGAGCACGACGACGGAGAGCGCCATCCGCTCGACGCCTGCCGGGGACCTTTATGCTTCGTTGGCGGAGCCTGCCTCGGAGGCCGCGGAAATGAGCGGAAACTGGACCTTGCGCATTCTGTACGAACCACTTGTCATGTTCATTTGGCTCGGCGCGGTTTTCCTGATCGCTGGCGGCGCCATGTCGCTCTCCGACAGACGGCTCCGGGTCGGTGCCCCTCGGCGAAATCGCGCCCGCGCGACAACCGGACAGCCGGCGGAGTAGACCATGAGGAGAGTAATTGCCTTGCTGCCGCTGGCGGTCGCCCTGGTCTTTGGCGGTTTTTTCTTGTGGGGGTTAAACCCCGACAGGGATCCGAACGACATTCCGTCGGTCCTGATCTCCCAACCTGCGCCCTCGTTCGATTTGGCGCCGGTGGAAGGCGTTGCGGTCCCCGGCCTGTCGCGCACGGACCTTTCCGACAACGAGACCCCAGTTGTCGTGAATATTTTCGCATCGTGGTGTGTGCCATGCCGAGCCGAACATGCGGTTCTGACAAGCATGGTGGAGACGGACGGGATCAAGCTGTTCGGCATCAACTACAAGGACAAGCCTGAGGATGCCGCGCGCTGGCTCGAGGATCTTGGCAACCCCTATGAGAGGATCGGGTCGGACTTCTCGGGACGCGCGGGGATCGAATGGGGCATTTCCGGCGTGCCGGAGACATTCATCGTCGGTCAAGACGGGACGGTGCTCTACCGCTATGTCGGGCCGGTTGTCGGCGAGGCGGCTATCGGCGAGTTCCGCGAGGCGCTTGTGCAAGCCGGGGCGTTGCCAAGGGAGGCGAAGTGATGCTGAAACGAAGTGTCTTGGCCCTGGTCTTGATGGTTGGCCTGCCGACTGTCGCCCAGGCGGTCGAACCGGACGAAGTGCTGGCCGACCCGGTTCTCGAAGCAAGGGCGCGCGAGATATCCAAAGGCCTGCGATGCGTGGTCTGTCTGAACCAGGACATCGACAGCTCGAATGCGGGTGTCGCGCGTGACCTGAGATTGCTCGTACGCGAGCGCTTGGTTGCCGGCGACAGCGACGAGGAGGCGACCGCTTTCATTCAGGCGAGGTATGGCGACTACGTCCTCCTGAAGCCGCCGCTGAACGGCAAGACATATGTTCTCTGGATCGCCCCGCCGGCACTTGCCGTGATTGCCTTGGGGATTGGCGCCCTGATCCTGCGGCCTCGGCGAAAAAGGTCCGAGCTTGACGCCTTGACCGCTTCCGAAGAGCGCCAGCTCGCCCGTTTCATCAAATCGCATCAGGATGGAGGCGACACATGATTTTTGCTTGGCTCGGTGTGCTGGCACTTCTGACCGTCGGTATCGTGGTTCTCCCGCTTTTCCGGCGAGGTGATGCGCCACATGCGATCGCGGATACGACACCGGCGGTCCTGATGGACCAGTTGGACGAAGTGGAACGAGACCTGGCGCGCGGGATGATTTCCGAACCTGAAGCAAAGGCGGCGTCTCTCGAAATCAAGCGGCGAATTCTGTCCGTTGCACGGCGCCTGCAACCCCAAAAGCGTGGTTTGCGGGATGATACAAGCACCAGCATATGGTTCGCGGCAGCTTTCGTGCCGGTCGTCGCATTTTCCTACTATGCGGTTATGGGGTCGCCGGAGATTTCAAGCCTGGCGTTCGCGGACCGCCAAACCGAGCGCGCAGAACAGCAGCGGATCGCAGACCTCACGGACCAGCTTTTCGATCGCTTGACCGCGGAGCCCGATGGTGGCGCCTCTGAGGGGTGGATGCTCTTGGGGCAGAGCTACTATCGGATGGGACGCTACGCAGATGCTGTGTCGGCGTTCGAGACCGTCACGGCCCGCGAGAACGCGACCTCGGCCGCGTTCTCGATGTTGGCGGAAGCCCTCATAGGCGCTGAACAAGGTGTGGTGACCCCCAAGGCGGAGGCGGCGGCGGACAAGGCCTTGGACCTTGACCCAACAAACCCTGCGGGCATGTTTTACAAGGCGATTGCGTTGGCGCAGAGGGGCGAGGAAGCGCGCGCATATGCCTTGTTGATAGACCGCCTGGAATCGAGCGACGGTTTCGCGCCCTGGATGGAATCCTTCGTGGCGCAGGCCAACCGAATTGGCGCTCAGATCGACCGCGAGGCGATAGCTTTGGCCGATTTCGCACCGATGGTTGCGCGCGGGCCAGGCCCGTCGTCCGAGGACATCGCTGCCGCCGGAGAGATGAGCGCGGAGGATCGGGGGGCGTTCATCCGATCGATGGTGGATCGATTGGCGAGCCGTCTCGAAGAAAACCCCGAAGATCTTGACGGGTGGTTGCGGCTGGCAAATGCCTACACGGTTCTCGGCGACAAGGCGCAGGCAATTGCGGCTTATGAGCAGGCTGACGGCTTGCTCTCGGACGCGTCCGGTGATGATCCGCGCAGGCAACAAATCAACCAAGCATTGTCAGAACTGAAGGATTGACGCATGAAACGACGCGAATTCATCGGAAGCGGGCTGGCCCTGGGCGCCTCAACGACGGCGGGCACGGTGCTGGCGCATACGGAAGGCTGGGACGCCCGCATCCCGGATTACGGCCTTCCCGAAGAATACCTGCCGCGTGAGGTTCGGCTTGAGGTTGAACTGGAGCCAAATGAAATCCACGTCGATCCTACGCAGTTCGCGTTATTCTGGACGCTTCCGAAGCAAAAGGCCATCAGATACACCGTGGGGATAGGTCGCCCGGGCCTGTATGAAGCCGGCGAGTTCTATGTCGGTGCCAAAAGCGAGTGGCCCAGTTGGCGTCCGACATCTGCGATGATCAGTCGGGAACCTCACCGCTACAAGCGATTTGAGGATGGCGTATCCGGAGGACTTCACAACCCCTTGGGTGCAAGGGCGCTTTATTTGTTTCAACCCGGCCGCGGGGACACATATCTGCGCATTCACGGGACCAACGATGCCTCGACCATTGCGAAGCGCGTTTCGAACGGATGTGCCCGGTTGGTGAATGACCAGCTGATAGACCTATATGATCGGGTGCCAACGGAAACGCGGGTCGTACTATATCCCGCAGACCAAGTTTAACAGGCCGCATCGAAAGTCCCGAAAACTGGCAGCCAGGTTCAATTCCCGAACAGTAGAGTGCCGGTCCGAACGGCGTTTGCGCCAGCGGTCTCGAAAGCCGCAAGCACCTCACTCGAGGAGAGTATCTCGGACAACACAATGCCTTCGGGTGCGCCCGGCCCGTAGACGGCGTTGAACGGAATCCCATAGCGGTTGTTGGTTTCGAGGAAACGAGAAATCCGCTCGTCGGGACGTGTCCAGTCAGCCTGCATGGCGGTCACCTCGCCACCGACGAGAACCGACAGGACCGGGTCGCGCTCGAGAACAAGCGCCTTGTTGGCCTTGCAGGTCAGGCACCAGTCGGCGGTGACATCGAGGAAGATCGTTTCGCCGCGGGATACGCGGCGGGCGATTTCGCTGCGATCGAATGCAATCCAGGTAATCAGGTCGCGCCGGACATCGGTGGGAACTGATGCTTCCTTCGCCAGAATCTCGGCGGACACGATAGGCAGAACCGCCAGGACGATACCAGCGGCCAAACGCTGGACCGGTGGCATGACGGGGCGCGTGAGGAAAACGATCAATACGGCCGCCAGGATGCCGACGATCACCGCAGCCAACGGCCCCGCAACACCATTCAGAACCCAAAGGAGCCAAAGCGCCGTCCCGAGGAGCAATATCCCGAGGAATGCTTTCAGACCGATCATCCAACGCCCCGGTTTGGGCAACACGGCAATCATACCCGGCACCGCCGCGACCAGCAGATAGGGCAGTGCCAGGCCCAGGCCCAACGCCGAGAAGACAATCAGGATATCGACCCCGCGCCCCGCCAAGGCAAAGGCAATCGCAGTGCCGAGAAATGGCGCCGAGCACGGAGTCGCAAGGACGGCCCCGAACAGCCCGGTCGCAAAATCGGCGCCATAACCGGATCTTCCACCGGTTCCCGCCAAGCGCGATTGCCATGCGGACGGTATCGATATTTCAAACAATCCGAACAGGTTGGCGGCGAAGACAGCGAGGACCAGGAACATCAGAGCGAGGAAGGCGGGGTTCTGAAACTGGATCCCCCAGCCGACGGCGACGCCAAATTGTTGGAGCAAATACAGGATGGCTGCCAAGGTCCACATGAACACCATGACGCCGGCGGCGGCGGCGAGGAATCCCCGGCGCACGTGGCGCCGTTCGCGGCCATGGGATTTGAGCGTGGACGACAACTTGATCGACAACACGGGCAAAACACATGGCATCACGTTCAGGATCATCCCGCCCACGAACGCCGTGACCGCAATCCAGGCCAGTTGAGCGATCCCTGGGGCCATCAGGTCGAGCGTAAACGGCGGTTGCGGGGGCCCCGCGACCATTTTCGGGACAACGGTGAGAGCACGTTCGGCACCGTCCGTCACCGTCACGACGGGGGCGCTCGTGAACTCCCGGTCCGGCGTGAGAATGGGAATGCGCGCCCAGATCTGGCGGCCGTCGTTGCCAAGTCGGATATCGGGTTTTCCAAGGGCGACGTACTCTCCAAGTTCGACGAAGACATCCGGTGTGTCGAAGGCGGTGGAGCTTTGCAGCTCCAGGGTCAGAGATTGCCGTGCCGGGTCGATGTATGCCGCAACCGACGTGACGGCCGCCTGTTCCCCCTCCAGGGGAACGCGCGACACGAATTCTGCGATCCGAGACGCCGAGACTGGGTCGATGCCTGTTCCCGCGGCGAGCGACAGCGACAAGTCGAACGTCTGCGGCACGCAGACCGTTGAGCATACCAACAAATCGACTTTGGCTTTCAGAACGGCCGGTTCTCCGGGCCGAGAAAGCTGAACTTGAAGGGGAAACACCACCGCGCCGTGATAGCCGAAGTTCTCGATGCCGAACGCTGTGAACCTCTCAGGGGCGGGCCAGAGCATGTCGATGTTTTCGACATTGGTCGAGCCCGTCCAGTCGATCTGCGGTGCGGTGCCAACCTCGCCCGGAGAGCGCCAATAGGTCTTCCAACCGTCCGCAAGTTCGAGATCAAGACCGACGGAGAGCGTCTCCGCCTCCGGCGGGACGGCGTCCTGCGCAGATATCAGCTTGGCGGTGACGGCCGTCGACACGACTGACTCGGATGTCTCGCTGAGAGCTTCCCCTGCCGCGAAGACCCCCAGGCCAATAACCAGAAGGAAGAAAGAAAAAAACCTGCAAGATACGGCAGTTCTGCGCATGGCCATCTCGTTTTGACGTGGTGAAGCCATATGCGCGCTACGCATACCAAAAGGTCAAGGATACATATTGATACAATTCCGAAGGCCCCAATCCATTGATGCACAAGGCCATTGCGGCGAAACACGGGTTCGAGACCCAAACCAGCGTGGACTGTGGAGAGGCAAAATGACAGGCGAATGCAGGTTCGACAGGCGGACAGTGTTTCTTGGTGGGGCGGCTTTCTTGGCCACACCCGCGGTTTTGAGGGCACAAGATGTTCCGACCAACATCGAAAGGACCTTGGTCCGTAGAAACATCTCTTCTTTCGTGGTCCATGACTGGCGGGACCATTTTGATCGCTTGGGCAAGGGCATTTTGCTGTCCGACACCAATACACGGGTTCTGCAACATTGGACCTCTGACGGTGAAATGCGGATCTATCCCACGTCGGTCCCGATGACGGAAGAACTCACCCGCCGCGGATACACCGAGGTCGTCGAGAAGCGGAAAAACCCCGGCTGGGCCCCGACGCCGTCGATGCGGAAGCGAAATCCGGAATGGCCGGCGTATATCGAGGGTGGGGATCCCATCAATCCCCTGGGGACGCGCGCGCTTTATTTGTCGTGGCAATATTACAGGATCCACGGAACACAGGATACGCGAAAAATCGGTCGGCGATCTTCGAACGGCTGCATTGGTCTGTTCAACGAAAAAATCGAAGAGGTCTATGACCGAACTCCGGTGGGCACCCAGGTCAAGTTGATCTGACAAAGAAAACCAGAACGCACTGAGGGTACTTGAATGAGTAGATGGGAATTTCTCGTTGGCGGCGTTTTCCTCGCGGGTGTGACTATCGCCGGGTGGCAGATGCTTCAACCGGCGCCTGCTGCGCAGGGCCACACCATGGTCCCGCCGGACACGAGCGACATCGCCGTCGGAGATCCGATCGTCACGGTCGGATTGCCGGCCGAACTTTCGGCCGACGGCACCCTTGGCAAACGTGTATTCGATGCGAAATGCGCGGCGTGCCATGGCGACAACGCTGCCGGAAAAAACGGGCTCGCGCCGCCACTTGTCCACAAGACCTATGAGCCGGGCCACCACTCCGACGAGGCTTTTCAACGGGCAGCACAAAATGGCGTCCAGGCCCACCACTGGGAATTTGGAAACATGCCCCCGGTATCCGGCCTGACTCGCAGCGATGTCCAGTATGTCGCGCGTTACGTCCGCGAACTTCAACGCGAGAACGGTATCAACTGATGAAACGCCGGGGAGGTCGGGCAGCGGTCAACGTGATCTGCGCCATTCTATTAGGCGCGCTGATCGCCTTTCTAAGCTCCCCGGTTGAAGCTCAGTCACACTCGGGGTTTTCCGAGAACCAAGAGCTTGGTTCGGGCCATTACGATGTGCCTGATCATTCCCATGGAGACGAGGTGCAGTCGGGGCATTGCCATCCCGGGCTGGACTGCTCCACGGTTGCCGCGTTTCCACTCAAAACTCACATGCCTGGGCAGTCCTTGCCTTGGACCAAGATTTCGCGGCTTTCCTGGCGCAAGTTGGTTGATTGGGTGCCGCCATCCGACACACCACCCCCGCGCGTTCTTTTCTGATCAAGAACCAAAACCCAACTGATCAAGGAAAGAACTGATGAGAAAATCTACGTTTGTTGCGGCCATCGTCGCAAGCTCGACCGCTTTGGCCGCATTTGCCCATGGTGGGGCAACGGGGGTCGTGAAAGAGCGCATGGACGCGATGGCTGACATGGGAGAAGCAGTCAAGACAATCGCACCAATGATGCAAGGTGAAGTCGCCTATGACGCGGAAATCGTGCGGCAGGCAGCAGAAACGTTCTCGCGCCATGCCGGTGATACGATGACCGCGTTGTTTCCTGAAGGCTCTGGAGGCGCGCCATCCGTGGCCAAGGAAGCCGTTTGGAGCAAATGGGAGGAGTTCTCCGAGTTGGCCGATCGGCTTGGCGTCGTCGCGGAAGGGTTGGTGTTGGCGGCGGACAACGGGCTGATGGCCGCCGGTGGAGACGGCGCGTCTTCCGACACGATGATGAGCGGTGCCAACATGATGGGCGGTGGCGCCATGATGGGGGGCTCTAACATGATGGGTGCGGGCGCGACGCCAGAGGCGATCGCAGGGATGCCTGCCGATGGCGCTTTCACCATGCTCTCACAGGTCTGTGCAGCGTGTCACACGCAGTTTCGAGCGGAGAGCAAGTGACATGCGCGTCGTTTTGAGAATTGCGCTCGGTGCGGCGGCGTTTGGCGCCGTCGTCACTGGCGCCATAGTCGTCTGGCCGATCGGTGCAGCCCAGGGCCCCATCACTTTGGAGGGCGATGTCGCTCGCGGGGCCTATCTGGCCCGCGCCAGCGGATGTATCGCGTGCCACACCAATTTCGAGGAGGGCGGCGCGCCTTTGGCGGGCGGAGTGAAACTGGAAACGCCCTTCGGCACCCTGTATTCGCCCAATTTGACCCCCGATCCGGAAAATGGCATCGGCGGTTGGACGATAGACCAGTTCGCCCGCGCGGTCAGGCAAGGTGTTTCTCCGGCAGGAGAGCCTTACTATCCGGCGTTCACCTATCCGTTCTATGGCAATTTCACCGATCAGGAGGTGGCGGATCTATGGGCTGCTTTCCAGACGGTGCCGGCTTCTTCGGAACCCTCCAAAGACCTGGAGATGCCCTTTCCATTCAACCAGCGCTGGGGGCTGAAAATCTGGCGCGCCGCCTTCCTTTCGAAGCCTCACTCGGAGCCGATAGAGGGCAATGACGATCTTTGGAACCGGGGCCGCAAACTTGTCGGCGGGGCCGCGCATTGTGCCGCCTGTCACACTGCGCGCAACTTCGTCGGCGCACGAAAATCGGACACCGAGCACTTCAAGGGAAGCTCCTCCTTGCCCGGCGGCGGCAAAGCTCCAGCCATCGACTTCGACACCCTCAAAGCGCAGGACTGGACGGTCGATGCCCTGGCCTACGCGCTGCGTACGGGGATCAAGCCGGACGGGGACGCGTTCGGCGGCTCGATGGGGGAGGTTGTGTTGTATGGCACCAGC
Organism: Maritimibacter sp.; assembly: GCA_020441225.1. Next base: position 25,966 of record JAGRMP010000037.1, read on the forward strand.
TTCCTCACGGACCAGGACCGCAAAGCCATGGCAACGTATCTGATGGATGAGCACGACGGCGGCTGAGGCCGCGCCGCCCTGCAACGAAAGGAACCACCCCAATTGAAACTCAACCTCAACAGACGGCACTTCCTCGCGGGCGCAGCCGGTCTTGCGCTGGCGTCACGGGCCGCGCGGGCTGCGGTGCCGACCCTGACCGCGCGCCCCGGCAAGGTCCGGATCGTGCCCGGCGACTACCCTGAAACCGCAATCTGGGGGTATGACGGCGGCGTGCCCGGCCCGGAGATCCGGCTGCGCAAAGGCGAGAGGCTGACCCGGCAACTCGTGAACGAGCTGCCGCAGGCGACGACTGTGCATTGGCACGGGTTGCGCATCCCCAACGCGATGGACGGCGTGCCCGGCCTGACCCAGGCGGCTGTCGACCCAGGCGGAAATTTCCTGTATGACTTCACGCCGCCCGACGCGGGCACCTTCTGGTATCACTCGCACAATCGCTCCACCGAACAGGTGGAGCGCGGGCTCTACGGGCTCCTCATCGTCGAGGAAACCGAGCCACCGGAGGTGGATCGCGATCTGTCGGTGGTGGTGGACGACTGGCGGCTGACCGAGGACGCAGCACTGGCCGACGAGTTCGGCCAGATGCGCGATTGGACCCACGGCGGACGCATCGGCAACTTCGTGAACGCCGTCGTCACCCCGCGCCCGGCGGGCTTGAAACGCCACGAGCGCCTGCGGCTGCGGCTCGTCAACACGGCCACCGACCGGGTCATGGTGATCGGGTTGCACGGGATGGAGGGGGCCATCGTCGCCCTCGACGGGATGCCACTCATTGCGCCCGAGGCGGCCGACGTCGCGGTGCTCGGCCCGGCGGAGAGGGCGGATTTCATCGTCGACGTGACCGCACAGGACGGTGAACCGGCGATCATCGCTATCCACGAGGGCGAGGAGGCGTTCGTACTTGCCGAATTCCCGGTGGAGGGCAGCCATGCCGCCGCGCCGCGCGGGCCGATCCCGGTGTTGCCGCCCAACCCGCTGACCCCGTTGGCCTCTGCGGATGGCGCCCGCGATGTGCCGCTCGCCATGGAGGGCGGCGCGATGGGGGGCTTGCGCGAAGGCACCTACAATGGTGAGCGCATGTCGATCCAGGACCTCGTCGAGAAAGGCCAGGTCTGGACCCTCAACGGCGTCGCCGGCCTTCCTGAGGCGCCGCTTGTCGAGGCCGCAAAAGGCGAGCTCATCCGCATCCCGATGCAGAACGACACCGCCTTCCCGCACGCGATGCACCTGCACGGGCACCACTTCCAGGAGGTGCTGCCGGACGGAAGCCTCGGCCCCCGGCGCGACACCCTGACCGTGGCCCGCGGCGAGACCCGCAACATCGTGTTCCGGGCTGACAATCCGGGCGACTGGCTCCTGCATTGCCACATGCTCTCGCACCAGGCGGCCGGCATGAAGACCTGGCTGAGGGTCACGGTGTGAAGATCAAGCGCACCGATGTCCTTCTCATTGGCGTCGGCGGCGTGTTGATCGCCGGCCTCGCTCTGTCGCTCGTCTCGCTTGGCGGCAGCGGTGCGTCGAAGCAACCCTCCGGCTCCGACATCGACGCGGGCGCGGTGCTTTACGCCGAGAACTGCGCCTCTTGCCACGGGGAAAACCTCGAAGGCCAGCCGGATTGGCAACTTTCGAATGACGACGGCACGCTTCCGGCCCCGCCGCATGACCAGACCGGCCACACCTGGCATCACGGCGATGCGCTGCTGTTCGACTACACGAAACAGGGTGGCCAAGCCGCGATGGCGGTGCGCGGCGTCACCGGCTTCACCAGCGGCATGCCCGCCTTCGGCGAGACGCTCAGCGACCAGGACATCTGGAACATCCTCGCCTTCATCAAATCGACCTGGCCCGACCGCGTCCGGCAGATGCAGGAAACCAAAACCCGCGGCGAACAACAACAAGGAAACTGACATGACATCTTTTTTCAAACCCCTGATCGCCGCGCTGGCGATAGTTCTGGCGGCGCCGTCCACAGCAGCGGAACTCAGCGCCGACGAGATCAAACAGCTCGCCCTGGAGGCGATCCGGGAAAACCCCGAGATCGTCATGGAAGCGGTGGAAATCCTGCAAGCCCGCGACCAGGCCGCGGCGGCCGAGGCGGCGTCGGAGGTCCTGTCGGAGCAACGCTCGATGCTGGAGCAGGACCCGAACGCGCCCGTCATCGGCAATCCGGAAGGTGACGTCACCGTTGTCGAGTTCTTCGACTACAACTGTCCGTATTGCAAACGCGCGGCCCCGGAACTTGAGGCGCTGATCGCCGCGGACGACAACGTGCGCGTGGTCTTCCGCGAATGGCCGATCCTGGGCGATGGGTCGGTCTTTGCCGCCCGCGCGGCGCTGGCGGCCCGCAAGCAGGGGAAATACGAGGCGTTTCACTGGGAGATGATGGGCCTGAGCGGACGGGCGGAAGAAGCCAGCATCCTCGCCGCAGCCGAGAAAATCGGGCTCGACATCGACGCGCTGCGCGCCGACATGAACGCGCCGGATATCGACGCCCACATCGACGAATCGATGCGTCTTGCCGAGCTTCTGGGTTTCTCCGGCACGCCGTCCTTCGTGATCGGCGACGCCCTGGTGCCCGGTTTCGTGCCGATCGACGAACTGGAACGGCTTGTGGACGAGGCGCGCGCGGCGGAATAACGGGTCGCAATCAAGAGACTTCCGGGCCGCACGAGGCCCCCATTCGAATAGGGAAACGACATGACCACACCCAACCTCACTCGACGCGCCGTCGTCATCGGTCTCGCCGCGCTCGCGCCCCTCGGGGCGGGTCCGGCGGTGGCGCAAGCCAGCCCGCTGATGCAGGTGCTCAAGGACCCCGATTGCGGTTGCTGCGGCGACTGGATCGCGATCATGGGTAACGAGGGGTTCCAGCTCGAAGTGCGCGACGTCTCATGGGAAGCCCTGTCGCAGTTCAAGGCCCAGAACGGCATCTCAGAAGACATGGCCTCATGCCACACCGCCGAGATCGAGGGCTACATGATCGAGGGTCATGTGCCGGCTGCCGACATCCGTCGACTGTTGGCCGAACGGCCCGAGGCGGTCGGCCTGTCGGTGCCCGGCATGCCCCTCGGCTCACCCGGCATGGGCCCGGAGGAGGAGCGCGAGACCTACTCGGTGCACCTGATCCTCAAGGACGGCAGCACGGAGATCTTCGCCCACTACGAGGGTACCTGATCCCGCGATTTCACCCGGTAGACCCCGCGCGCGGGCCGTTCGACACGACCCGCCCGCACAAGCTCCGCGAGGGCGCGGTAGACCGCCTCGTGGGTCAGGCCCAGATCTGCGGCGAAGTCGATGACCGAACCGGTGAGCCTTCCGTCGGCAAGCCCCGCGAACACCCGCTCCGGCGCCGAGCGTATCGCCATGAGCTCGAGCCGCCGCCGGTAGCCCTGCACCTGGCCGGACAGACGTGCGACAAGCGCGAGGGCAAAGGCGTTGTCGGCGCGGATCAGGTCGAGAACGGCGCCGCGGTCGAACCGCGACACCCGGCTCGGCATTTCTGTGACCCCGTCGCAGTGGTAGACATCCGAGAACAGCGCAGGTTCGGCCAGCGTGTCACCGGCACCGGCCCGAAACAGGGTGACCTTCTGCCCGGCTTCGGTGTGACGAACCATGTCGATGGCGCCGTCGTGCAGGAAGAACATCGCGCCGCATGCGTCACCCTGACGGAACAGCGCCGCGCCACGGTCGAGGGTGAGGGTCTGCCGCGCGTCGGCGGGCAGGGTGTCGAACGGGGGCGGGATATCGGGTGAACCTGTCATTATGATCGAAATCATAAAGACCGACACGCAGCCTGGCCATACTGCCTCGACAACCGCGAACAGAAAGGCCCATGACCATGCGCATCCCGACGCTCGCCGCCCTCCTTGCCACAAGCCTCACAACCACGGCCGCACCGGCGCAGACCACGCACGATCACGCCGCGATGATGGCGCAGGAGAGGGACAGTCCGACGGAACCCGGCCAGGGCGCTTTCGCCGCCATCGCCGAGATCGTCGCCATGCTGACCGCCGATCCCGAGACGGATTGGGCACAGGTGGATATCGACGCCTTGCGCCGCCATCTCATCGACATGGACAACCTCGTCACCTTCGCAGAGGTGATCCAGGAGAACCGCCCGGACGGCGCGGTGTTTCGCGTCAACCTCACCGGACCAGGCGGTGAGGCCGCACGCCGGATGGTGCCCGCCCACGCCCCGGTGCTGGCCGCCGAAACGGGATGGTCAAGCGAGACCGTGGCCGATGGCGGCATGATCGTCTGGACGGTCACCGCGCCCGACGATGCCGATGCCATTCGCGCGCTCGGGTTCTTCGGCCTGATGGCCGTCGGCAACCACCATCCGGACCATCACCTTGGCATGGCGACGGGCCGGATGGTGCATTGACCTGTGCTTACCCGGCGGGCGTGGCGGGGTAGCCTTCCTTTGCCAGGATCCCGGCCAGCGCCGCATCGTCCAGGGTGCTGGAAACCGTCACGGTGCGGGCGTCGAGATCGAATGCGAGATCGGCAGCTTCGTCCGCGGCGGTGACCGCTTTCTCGATCGCCATCTTGCAATGGCCGCAGGTCATGTCGGGCACGTTGAATTTGGTCATGTGAGCCTCCGATTGTGTCTCTTCCCGGCAGGTGGGGGTTCCCACGGGGGAAGGTCAATACTCATGAAAACGTGAAAATCTCCGCTTGACCTTACCCACGCTGGAACCCCGCAGTCCCATGACCGGAACCCGAACTTTGGAGGTCGTCATGTCGGACAAGACCACGCTCAACCTCGCCGTCGAAGGAATGACCTGCGCGTCCTGCGTTGGCCGTGTGGAAAAGACACTCGCATCCGTGCCCGGGGTATCAGCGGCGGCGGTGAACCTCGCCAATGAGACAGCGACAGTCGAGCTCGGAACCGAGGTGGACGTCTACCGGCTCGCGCAGGCGCTCGACGATGCCGGGTATCCTGTGGTGACCGCGGAGGTCACGCTGGACGTCGACAGCATGACCTGCGCCTCCTGCGTCGGCCGGGTCGAACGTGCGCTGAAAGCGGTGCCGGGTGTGCTGGACGCAGCGGTGAACCTCGCGACGGAAACCGCGACACTGCGTTACGTCGAGGGCGCGACGACGCCCGCAGCACTTGCCCGGGTTTCGACCGAACTTGGCTATCCGGCAAGGGTGAAGGCGGGCGAAGACAGCGCCAGGGCCGGCCGCAAGGCCGCCGAGATCACCCGCCTGGGCTGGCTCACCCTGATCGCCGCGGCCCTGGCGCTGCCGGTCTTCGTCATCGAGATGGGCAGCCACCTGATCCCGGCCATGCACATGTGGGTCGAACGCAGCATCGGGATGCAGACCAGCCGGCTGATCCAGTTCGCGCTGACGACCGCGGTGCTGTTCGGGCCGGGCCTGCGGTTCTACACCAAGGGCTTCCCGCTGCTCTTCAAGGGCGCGCCGGACATGAACTCGCTGGTCGCGGTCGGCACGTCTGCGGCCTATGGTTTCTCGCTGGTCGCGACCTTTGCGCCCGGCCTGCTGCCCGCGGGCACGGTCAACGTCTACTACGAGGCCGCGGCGGTGATCGTGGTGTTGATCCTGCTCGGCCGCTGGCTGGAAGCCCGCGCCAAGGGCCGCACCGGCGAGGCCATCCGCAAGCTCGTCGGCCTGCAGGCCAAGACGGCACGGGTCGAGCGCGGCGGCGCGGTGATCGAGCTTCCGATCGAGGAAATCGCCGTCGGCGACGTGATCCAGGTCCGTCCGGGCGAGAAGATCGCGGTTGACGGCGCGGTGCTGACAGGCCGCTCCTTCGTCGATGAAAGCATGATCACCGGCGAGCCGGTGCCGGTCGAGAAATCGGAAGGGGCACAGGTGGTCGGCGCTACGGTGAACGGCACAGGCGCGCTCACATACCGCGCGACCAAGGTGGGCGCCGACACGATGCTCGCCCAGATCATCGCCATGGTCGAACAGGCGCAGGGCGCGAAACTGCCGATCCAGGGCATGGTCGACCGGATCACCGCCTGGTTCGTGCCCGCGGTGATGGCGGCGGCGGCCCTGACCGTGCTGGTCTGGCTCCTGTTCGGTCCCGACCCGGCGCTCAGCTTCGCGCTTGTCGCGGGCGTCGCGGTCCTCATCATCGCCTGTCCCTGCGCGATGGGCCTTGCCACCCCGACCTCGATCATGGTCGGTACCGGGCGGGCCGCCGAGATGGGCGTGCTGTTCCGCAAGGGCGATGCGCTCCAGATGTTGCAGGAGGCCCGCGTCGTCGCCGTCGACAAGACCGGCACGCTCACCGCGGGGCGCCCGGAGTTGACCGACCTCGTGGTGGCCGACGGTTTCGACGAAACCCAGGTGCTGGGCCTCGTCGCTGCTGTCGAGGCGCAATCCGAGCACCCGATCGCTCAGGCGATCACCCGCGCGGCCCGCAGCCGCGGCGCTGCTGCGGCCCCGGCCGAGGATTTCGGCTCGATCACCGGTTACGGCGTCTCGGCCCGGGTCGGTGGCCGGCGCGTTCTGGTGGGCGCGGACCGGCTGATGGCCCGCGAAGGGATCGCCCTCGGGCCGCTCGCCGACGCCGGCGCGGCACTGGGCCGGAAAGGCCGCACCCCGCTCTATGCCGCCATCGACGGGCAAGCCGCCGCCGTCATCGCGGTTGCCGACCCGATCAAGCCCACCACCCCCGCCGCGATCAAGGCCCTGCACGACCTCGGGCTGACCGTGGCGATGATCACCGGCGACAACCAGGGCACGGCCGACGCCATCGCGCGCGAACTTGGCATCGACATCGTCGTCGCCGAGGTCTTGCCGGATGGGAAAGTCGAAGCGCTCGAGCGCCTGCGCGAGAAGGGCAAACTCGCCTTCGTCGGCGACGGCATCAACGACGCACCCGCACTCGCGACGGCGGATGTGGGCATCGCCATCGGCACCGGCACCGACGTGGCCATCGAGGCGGCCGACGTGGTTCTGATGTCTGGCGATCTGACGGGCGTGGTCAACGCCTTCGACATCTCCGGCCGCACCATGCGCAACATCCGGCAGAACCTGTTCTGGGCCTTCGGCTATAACACCTTGTTGATCCCGGTCGCCGCGGGCGTGCTCTATCCTGCTTTAGGCATCCTGCTCTCGCCGGTGCTGGCGGCAGGTGCGATGGCGCTGTCGAGCGTCTTCGTGCTGACCAACGCCCTGCGCCTGCGCTGGGTCGCCCCGGCTCTGTCTCATGCCCGCCAGCCCGAAACCGTCCCGAACCCGCAATTGAAACCGGCCCCGGCCGAATGAACAGGAGGACGCCATGAACCTGAACATCGGCGACGTCGCCAGGCAGACCGGCCTGCGCGCCAAGACCATCCGCTACTACGAAGACATCGGCCTGGTGAAACCCTTGCGCGACACCAACGACTACCGGGTCTTCCGCGAGAGCGACCTGCACAAGCTCACCTTCCTCAGCCGCGCCCGCGCGCTCGGTTTTACCATCGAAAACTGCCGGGCGCTGCTCGCGCTCTACGAAGACGAGAGCCGTACCAGCGCCGACGTAAAAAAGATCGTCCGCAAGCACCTCGGCGAGATCGAGGCCAAGATCAAGGACCTCCAGGCCATGCACGCGACCCTGACCCACCTCGCCGAGGAATGCGCGGGCGACGGTCGCCCGGACTGCCCGATCCTCGAAGGATTGAGCGGGGAGGCGTGCCACTGAAGTCTGGGCGGCCCGGCTGCTCGGTGAGGCGCTTGCCGTTCCGCACCCGTCGCCGTCTCCACAGGTGCACGTTCACACGTTCAACTGACGGCTCCGAGCCGATTCATCTGAATGCCGTACGCAGCCCGAACGGCCGGTCTTCGACGCCCGCCGGAGAATGCTCAACCGGTGAACTGAAGGAGCAGCATCCAGATCCCCATGCCCAGCATCCCGAGGTTTTCGCTCAGCGATACGAACCCCAGGGGCACGTTCGAGCCACCGCCGACGCAGGCGCATCTCAGCTCGCGCTTGTCGATATAGACCGCCTTGAACACGCTCCATCCGCCAATGGCGCCGATGAAGATGCCCACCGGCGCGACCATCCAGATCAGCGGGTTGCCGGTGCCGATCAGCGCCAACATGCCGACGCCGGTGTAAAGCTCGAGGAACGGGTAGGCGTAGCCGTAGGGCACATGGGCCCGGGCCAGCAGGTCATAGCCCAGAAACCCGTTCACGAAGCCCTCCACATCCTGCAACTTCTGGATCGCGAGCACGACCATCGAGGTGGCGATGAACCACTTGAGCCAGGTCAGGACGGGCAGCCCCTGGTGAAGATTCAGCACGATGGCGAGGGCCATCAGCGCGGTGCTGGCGAAGATCGCGATGACGGGCGCGTAGCTGGTGTCGTCCTCGCCGAGGACGCGGTAGCCGAAGTGTTCCTTCAGCTCGGTGTAGCCGCCGATCCGGTTGCCGTCGATGAAGGTCTGGGGTGTCGTGTTGACCCCGTGCGCGGCCTGGAAGGCATCGACCTCCTCGCGGGTGGTCAGCAAGGTGTCGTCGACCTCGAAGCCCTTGCGCCGCAACAGTGACAGCGACTTGAGGCCGAAGGGGCAGAGGTGGCCCGGCATCGCCATGCGGTAGAGCGAGGCGGTTTTGCCGGCGCCCTCGCTCCTGGCGCGGGCGGTGGCGGGGGTGTCGATCATGTCGGTAGAGGTCATGTCGGTCCTTTCGGTCAGCTCGGGGTGCGGGGGACGGCGCGGCGACCGGCGCCCGCGAAGGGCAGGCGGCGCGGGCGGGTCCGCCACGGGCGTGCGGCTTGCAGCCGATGCGATCGGGCGGGGTGCTTTTTGCCCCCCGTCCGGTTTCCCGGTCAGTTGTCGCCGGTGTCGCGGGGCGTGCCTGCAGGGGCGTCGCCGTTCGCCTCGATGTCGGCGATGTAGCGTTTCATTTCGGCGATCTCGCCGCGCTGCGCCTCGATGATCGCATCGGCCAGCTCGCGCACCCGCGGATCGGAGATGTTGGCCCGCTCGCTGGTCAGGATCGCGATCGAATGGTGCGGGATCATTGCCTTCATCCAGGCGATGTCGCCGACCGTGTCCTGCGACCGCACGAGATACAGCCCGGCGGCAAATGCGAGGGCCGCACCGGCAAAAATCGCGATGTTGGTTGTCCGGTCGCTGTACATGCCCAGCATGAAGGCGAGCATGATGGCCGCCATCGCCCCGCCCATGTAGAGCGCCATCCACATCCGGGTCTGCGAATAGAAGACGTGATCGAGGGCGTAGGTGTTGAGATACATCAGACCGTACATCACCAGAGTCGAAGTGCCGATCATCGCGAAGAAGCGGCCATAGCCCATCTTTCCACCGGTGTCGCGATCGTGGGACGCGGCCCTTGAATGGAGTGTAGAAATGTGTCGGCCAGCCAAAATTCCCTCCCTGGTTTCTATCTCTCATACGTAAAACCGGGGAGTCTGCGAAATTGTTCCAAAAAAACGCGGCAGTATGAACTGATGCGGTTGTCTAATCGCTTTTGTTGCGTCAAGGACCATTCGCCTGAATGCGCACCTGCCGGATGCATGGTTGTCTCCGCGGTCGGCACAGGGCCGCCGCTTGAACGCCTCCGGAAAATACCGGCGCTTCTTTTCCATCGGACACTCTTTCCGTTAGCTCGAAAGCCTATCTTAGGTGTCCACCAATCCGGGGCAGGATCAGTCCTGATCGATTGGCTCCGTCAACGCGCTGGTGCATTTGCTACTCAAGACCGAACAAGCTGATCACCGGCAACGGTGAAGGCCTTTGCCCGGTCGATCTGGATCGGGATCTTGTATCCACCTCGAGTGCGACCTTCATAGTCCGATCAAGCTGAGCCAAGGCCACCTTGCGAATTTGTCACCCACCTTCTTGACATGGGTATAGCGTTGAAGCGTGGGCCAGTGCTGATGGCCTGTGACGGAAACTACATCAGGGATGCTCAGGCCCATTTCGAACAGTCGAGAGATACCCTCGTGCCGAAGGTCGTGGAAGTGCAGGTCCTCGATCCCGAGCAGCTTGCATGCTTCGGTAAACCGGCGGCTGATCGTGTCTGGATGGTATGGGAAGATGCGGTCAGACACCTCAGGCATGGCGCGGATAACAGCGAGACCCTCAATGCGCACCTGGACGGTTACGTCCAGCCCCCCCTTGATGCGCGGATGCTTCATTCCGCGGATCAAAAGCGTGGGATCGTGATCGGCGAAAGCGTCTTCGACGTCTGACCACAGCAACCGTGTGTGTTCAGCCTGGCGATAAGTCAGGAAGATTGCGGCGAGGATCACCATGTGCATCGGAACGGCCCTCGGGTCCGCCTCACTGAACTTGAAAAAGTAGTCCATCAACTTGTTCAGTTCCTCGAGAGTCGGACGTCGCTTTCGCTTCCCCGACGGACCCACAATCCCCAGATGCCGACAACTGCTCATAGCTTCAAGGAACTCGGCAATCGGGAGCTTCTGACCAACCAGCGGCCCGGCATGTTGGATGACGACGCCAAGGTGAGACATGTAACCGCCAACTGTCTGCGGGAGCCGAGGTGCCAGTTCGTAGTAATCATCTGGCGCGGTAGTGGGATCGATCGGAGCAGGTTGCTCCCCTTTCAGTAGGTCCCGTGCGAAATTGAGGAAGTCGGAAGCCGTCAGTTGAGTGACCGGCTCTTCTGCAATCGGAAACCGGCACGTCGCCTTGAGGTTTTGGAGCTTAGACTTTCCGATCTGTGCCTGACTGTCGATGTAGGCTTGGATGACCTGTCCAAGCGTTTTCTCCTTCGTCTTTGCAACGACGGTTTCAAGGCCGTCAGGCTTGTTCAGTTCGCGTTCCTTGCGCTTCATCCAAGCCTTTGCATCGGACTTGCGATCGAAGGTCTGCGTTGCGTTGTAGACGGTCTTGCCGCCCTTTTTTCTCCGAACCTGAGCGGTGTAGGATGGTGATCCGTCCTTGCGGACGCGCGTGATGATTTGCCCCATGAGATGAATCTCCTTGTCTGTGGTGAAAGGGAGATCGGTTCATTCGCTTCCGGACGGAAAAGCCGTAAATCGCGGGGAACCGACGCACTCATGAAGAGGTTCGGCGGGCCACGTGGTTCGGCGCTGCAGGTGTGTTTGCGGGGGAGGCAACAGGCTGATAGAAGAGCTCTTCGCGGGCCTACATCGGATCCGCCGGGCCTACATTTGTAGTCCCGCGTGCCGGAAAAGGCGCCAATCGACACGAATCGGACAGGAAAGCTGCACCATGCTGTCTGCGGCAATGCCAATGAAACAAGGGAATCGCAGCGTGGGCACGGCCGCCCGCCTGTCGGTCGCCCCGATGATGGACTGGACCGACCGGCACTGCCGCTTTTTCCACCGGCTGATGAGTGGCGAAGCGCTGCTCTACACCGAGATGGTGACCGCGCCGGCGCTGGTACGGGGCGGGGCCCTGCACCTCCTCGACCATGCGCCGGAAGAACAGCCCCTTGCGCTGCAACTGGGCGGCTCGGACCCTGAGGAACTGGCCGAGGCGACCCGTCTTGCCGAGGCGCGCGGCTTTGCCGAGGTCAACCTCAACGTCGGCTGCCCCTCCGACCGGGTGCAGTCGGGGGCCTTCGGTGCGGTGCTGATGAAGACGCCCGATCTCGTCGCCGACTGCGTCTCGGCGATGCAGGCGGCGGCGACACATGCCGAAATCACGGTGAAATGCCGGATCGGCGTCGACGAGCAGGAGCCGCGCGACGTGCTGCCCGCCTTTCTCGACAGGATGCGCGCCGCGGGGGTGACCCGGATGGCGATTCATGCCCGCAAGGCCTGGCTCCAGGGGCTGAGCCCGAAGGAAAACCGCGACATCCCGCCGCTCGACCACGCGCTGGTTCACGAGATGAAGCGCGCCTTTCCCGACCTGCACCTGTCGATCAACGGCGGGATCGAGACGCTCGATGAGGCGCGCGCGCATCTCGAAGCCGGGATGGACGGGGTGATGATCGGCCGCGCCGCCTACCATACCCCGGCGCTGCTGCTCGGTGCGGATGCCGCGCTGTTCGGCCACCTGCCGACAGCGAAGACGGCCCATGACGTCGCCCGCGAGATGCTGCCCTATATCGAGGCCCATCTGTCCGCGGGCGGGCGGGCCCATGACGTGACCCGGCACATGTTGGGGCTGTTCGCCGGCCGCCCCGGTGCGCGGGCCTGGCGGCGGGCGCTGTCGGAAGGGGCGAGCGCCCCGGGCGCGGGGCCGGAGCTCCTGCGCGACGCGCTGGCACGCGTGCCCGAGGTCGCCCCGACCTGACGGCGCGACGTCAGCCGGTCAGCTCGACACCCGCGGCAGCGTCACCACCGCGAGACCGACGGAGATCGTCGCACAGGCGGCAATGGCCGCGATCATCGGCAGGGCCGTGCCGTCGAAGAACGGCCCTGCGATCAGCACCACCACGCCGCCGGTGAGCATCTGCAACGTGCCCCCGAGCGACGAGGCGAGCCCGGCGATGTCGCCGTGATCCTCCAGCGCCATGACCATCGAGGTCGGGATGACGAGGCCGAGGAAGGCATTGGCGCAGAACAAAAAAATCGTGATGACCGGCAGGCTGGCGAAGCCCGCGACCGCAGCGGCCAGGAGCAGCAGGTCGAACACCGCAAACCCGGCGGTGCCGACCAGCATGACCCGTGCCGCGGTAAACCGCATGCCGAGCGGTGCCGCCACCTGGGTCGCGGAGAAGAACCCGACTGCGTTGACCGCGAAGAGCAGCGAAAACCCGGTGGGCGTGAGGCCGAATTCCTGCTGGTAGACGAAGGGCGCGAAGGAAATGAAGGTGAAGAAGCTGGCCATGCCGAAAGCACCGATGAAGGTCAGCCCCAGAAACACCGGCGCGCGGGCAAGCGTGCGTGCGCCGCGGCCGAACGCGCCAAGGTTGACCGGCGTCCGGCGCTCGGGCGCAAGCGTTTCGGGCTGGGCGAACATGGCGAGCAGCAGGCACGCAATCGCCACCGCGCCCAGCACCGCAAAGACCGCGCGCCAGCCCGCGAGCGCGATCACGCCGCTGCCCGCGAGCGGGGCCAGCATCGGCGAGACCGAGATCACCAGCATGATGAGCGACATCACCCGGGTCGCTTCGTGGCCGGTGTAAAGGTCGCGGATGATCGCGCGGGGCACCACCATCATCGCTGCGCCGCCGAGCCCCTGCACCATTCGCGCGACGATCAGCATCTCGATCGACGGCGCCAGCGCCGCGCCGATGGAGCCGAGCGCAAAGATCGCGAGCCCGGTGTAGATCGGCGGCTTGCGGCCCGACATGTCGGCCCAGGGGCCATAGACGAGCTGGGCGACGCCGAAGGCGAGGAAATAGAAGGTGATGGTGCCCTGCACGGCGGTCTCCGACGCGCCGAGGTCTTCGGCGATGGCCGGCATCGCGGGCAGGAACATGTCGATCGCGAAGGGGCCGACCATCGACATCAAAGCGAGAATCGCTGCCGTTCGAAACAAGCTGGGCGGCATCGGCGTAACTTTCGGGTGGGGGATTGGGGGTCTTTACCCGCGCCAAGGTACAGCCGCGCTGCCGGAGGTCAAGCCGCGTTCCGCCCGGCGCATTGCGACGCCGCTTGACCTTGTGCCGCTGCTGCCGGATAGGAGGGCAAGGGAGGGCGTTTCATGCCTGATTTCTCGACCTATCTGCCGCTTCTGCTGCTGCTCATGGCGATCGGAGGCTTTGCCGGGGTGCTCGCGGGGCTGCTCGGCGTGGGCGGCGGCATCGTGCTCGTGCCGGCCTTCTACTACACTTTCGCCGGGCTCGGTTTTGAAAGCGGCGAGCTCATGCAGGTCTGCCTCGCCACCTCGCTGGCGACGATCATCGTCACCTCGGCGCGCTCCGTTTCGGCACATCACAAGCGCGGTGCGGTGCGCTGGGACATCCTGAAGAGCTGGGCGCCCGGCATTGTCGTCGGCGCGGTGATCGGCGTGCTGGTCGCCGCCGGCCTGCGGTCGGCGACGCTGCAAATGATCTTCGGCATCCTGGCCTTCACCATCGGGCTCTACATGCTGTTCGGCAATGCCGCCTGGCGGGTCGCCGATGAGATGCCGGGAGGACCGCTGCGCTGGGTGCTGTCGCCGATCGTCGGGTTTCTCTCGGTGCTGATGGGGATCGGCGGCGGCTCGTTCGGCGTGCCGATCATGACGCTCCACAGCGTGCCGATCCACCGCGCTGTGGCGACGGCGGCGGGCTTCGGTTTCATCATCGCGCTGCCTTCGGTGATCGCCTTCTTCTTCGTCCACGTCGCGGGCGCGCCGCCCTGGACGCTCGGGGCGGTAAACATCCCCGCTTTCCTGGTGGTGATCGCGATGACGACGATCACCGCGCCCATTGGCGCCAGGATCGCCCATGCGCTGGATCCGAAGCCGCTCAAACGGGTGTTCGGCGTGTTTCTGACACTCGTCGCGCTGAACATGTTGCGCAAAGCAACGGGGCTTTGATCCGAAGCTGATTGTGACGGGATATCAATAGGCTGAACGCCTTACTTCATCCTGTTTCACAACTGGATTTCGACCCAGACCGGCAGGTGATCCGACGCGACCTTGGCCAGCTTCGTCTCGTGCACCCCACCGTCGCGAAAAGCGATCCCGGGCGAAAGCCCAATCCGGTCGAGCGCCGCGACCGGCCGTGAGGCGTGGTACGAAAGCCCGGGCGCATGCATCTCGAAATCGCCGTGAAATTCCTCGAGCCCGGCATGCGGGCTCCATTCGTTGAAATCCCCCAGCACCGCGGTCGGGTTGGCGCATTGGGCCAGCGCCGCGCGCACCGCCCGCAACTGCCCGTGGCGGTGCCGGCGCATAAGCCCGAGATGCACCCCGGCGATCCGGAGCCTGCCGCCGATGACGACCGAGACCGCGCCGCGCGGTTCGAGCCCCGGCAGATCGATCCGTTGCGGATCGCTGAGCGCCGTGCCTTTGCGCACCAGGATCGCGTTGCCGTGCCAGCCGAGCGAGACATCGTTCGCCGCCAGCGGAACCGGTTCGAGGTCGGTGTGGTCGTCGATGAGCTGCCGCGGCAGGGCGGTCGGGCGCGGACCGAGCCGCCGGTCCGCCTCCTGCAGCACCACCACGTCGGCGTCGATCTGGTTGAGCACGTCGAGAATGCGCCCGGGGTCGCGCCGACGGTCGAGACCGATGGCCTTGCGGATATTGTAGCTTGCGAGTTTCAAAGGAATGTCTTGGGTCACGGGCCGCATTATGCGGCGATCGGGGTGGGATTCCAGCCCTTCCTGCCGCCCCTCCTGCCGCTCTGGCTCACGTGCCGCAGAAGGTCTGCTGCACCCGTTCCCCGGGCGCGGGCGCGCGGGCGTACGCGGCCGTGTCCGGCCCGTCCTCGTAGGGCCGCGCCAGCACCGCGTTCAGCCGGTGGAACGGCGCATGGTCGCCCGCAACCGCGGCGTCGATCATCTCTTCGACCCGGTGGTTGCGCGGGATCACGGCCGGATTTGCCGCGCGCATGGTGGCGGCGGTGTCGCCGGGCTCGCGGGCAAGCCGCGCCCGCCAGTCGGGTGCCCAGCTCTCCCAGGCTCCGGCATCGGTGACCAGGGGACCGGCGTCGCCCGAGGTCGCAAGCGCGCGGAAGGTGTTGGTGAAATCCGCCCGGCTCGTCGACATCCGCGACAGGAGCCCGACGATCAGCGCCTCGTCGGCCTCTTCCTGCGTGACGAGCCCGATCTTGGCGCGGAAGCGCCTCAGCCATTCGTCGCGGAAATGGGTCCCGAAAGCGTTGAGCGCCTCGGTTGCGATCTCGACGCCCTCTTCCTCGTCGTTCGAAATCAGCGGCAGCAGCGATGAGGCGAGCTGGGCGAGGTTCCAGACGCCCATGTCGGGCTGGTTCTGGTAGGCGTAGCGCCCCATCCGGTCGATCGAGGAGAACACCTTGGCGCCGTGGTACTCGTCGAGAAAGGCACAAGGCCCGTAATCGATGGTCTCGCCCGAGA
>JAGRMP010000037.1:41924-44033 GCA_020441225.1 Maritimibacter sp.
TGTCGGTGTTCATCACCCCGTGGATGAAGCCCACGCTCAGCCAGCCCGCGATCAGCCGCGCCTGGGCCGCGACCACGCCGCCGAAGAAGTCGAGCACTGTCTCGGCCTCGGGGTAATGCCGCGCCATCGCGTGGGCCGTCAGCGTGCGGATCGCCGCGACGTCGCCGCGCGCGGCGAAGGCCTGGAACGTGCCGACCCGGATATGGCTCGCCGCCACCCGCGCCAGCACCGCGCCGGGACGGGGGCGTTCGCGCACGACTACCTCGCCGGTGGTCGCGGCGGCGAGCGCCCGGGTGGTGGGCAGGCCGAGCGCATGCATCGCCTCCGAGACCACGTATTCGCGCAGCACCGGGCCGAGCCAGGCCCGCCCGTCGCCGCCACGCGAAAACGGTGTGCGGCCCGCGCCCTTGAGCTGGATATCGCGGCGCTGGCCGGTCCGGTCGATCACCTCGCCGAGCAGCAGCGCCCGGCCGTCGCCGAGCTGCGGCACCCAGTTGCCGAACTGGTGCCCGGCGTAGAGCTGGGCCAGCGGCTCGGCGCCCTCGGGCACCTCGTTGCCGGCGATCACCGCTGCGGTGATGCTGTCGGGGTCGATGCCGAGATCATGTGCGAGCGCGGTGTTGACCGCGACCAGCGCCGGGTCGGTCACCGGGACGGGATGCTGCCTTGCATAGAAATGCTCGGGCAGTCGGGCGTAGGAATTGTCGAATGTCGCGCGCATGCCGTCCAGATAAGCGCGCTCGATGCGTCTTTCTAGGGGGCGGCCGTCGGGCAGGGGCCTCAGGGCGCGAGCGCCCGCCACCACGGGCGCAGGAGGGCGGCGGGCAGGAGGGTGAGCACCGCATAGGTGGCGACATCGGCGCGGACGACGGCAAACCCCCACAGGGGCCCGATGAGCGTGCCGATCAGCACCGACAGGCCGAGCGTGGCGAGCTTCAACAGCAGGGGCAGGGCCAGCACATCGCCCCAGGCCCCGCCGCGCCACAGAAGCACAGCCGAGGCGACGAGGGCCGGAAGCGCGAGCGCGAGGTCGAAGACGAAGATCGTCGCGCCCTCGGGCGGGATCCGACTGGCCATCGCCGGGATCAGGATCGAAAGCCAGAGCCCGAAGAACAGCGCCGCAAGCACGGCGAACAGAACCGCCGTCAGGCGGCGCGGTGGCGTGTCCGGCCGGATCCGGTTCCGGTCCGCTCGGGCGAAGAACGCGAAGACCGCCCAAAGGGCGAGGCCGAAGACCGCGACATAGCCGAGGTACAGCGGGTTCACGACGGTCTCGAAGGCGTAGAGCCCATAGGCATAGGCCAGGTAGCCGAGAAGGCCGAGCCAGGCGAGCCAGAGCCGCGCCGGACCGCGCCGCGAGAGCGGGCGCGCCAGCGCGACCAGGCCGAGCGCGGCGGCAAAGCTGACGATGTCCTGCGACAGCGTCCCGGGCATCAGGCGGTCGGGCGTCATCGGCTGGTACAGGCTGGGCTGCGCGAGACCGGACAGGGACAGCCCCACGGCCAGCAGGGCCGCGAGGGTCGATAGGGCGAGCGGAAGGGCAGATCGGGCGACCATGGCAGGCGGGGCCTCCGTGACTCGTCGCGCGTGTCGCAGAGACTACCCCCGGACGGGTCGAAACGCCAGATCCGGGCGGGGGAAGCGATTTGTGAAATCGCTTTCAAAGGCTTTTCACAAAAGCCTTGCCCGCCTACGGCAACCGGCCAAGCCGTTCGACCAGAAGCGAAAAGAACCCCGCCGCGTCGACATCGCCGATGAACGTCGCGTTCGCCGCCCGGTCGGTCACCCCCCACCAGTCGGCCACCGTCATCCCGCGCGTCAGCGCCGAGCCGGTCTCGATCTCGACATTGATGAAGCGTCCGGAAAACAGCTCGGGCCGGAGCAGATAGGCGATGGTGGTCGGATCGTGCAGCGGCCCGCCCTCGGAGCCGTATTTCTCGATGTCGAACCGTTCGAAGAAGTCGAGCATCTCGGCGGTGAAGGTTCCTGTCCTTGTGCCGAGCGCCGCAAAAGCCTCGAGCCGCGGCCGGGTCACCAGCGCTCTATGGGTCACGTCGAGTGGCATCTGGGTGATCTTCACGCCCGAGCGGAAGACGATCTCGGCCGCTT
>JAGRMP010000037.1:44092-47403 GCA_020441225.1 Maritimibacter sp.
AATAGGCCCCGCCCATCAGCACGATTTCACCCACCTTTTCAACCACATCCGGCGCCCGGGCAAAGGCCGTGCCGATGTTGGTGAGCGGCCCCAGCGGGGTAAGCGTGACGCTGCCCGCGGGTTCCCGGCGCAGGGTTTCGATGAGGAAATCGACCGCATGTTGCGCCTGCAGCGGCGTCTCGGGCTCCCACAGCGCCGGGCCGTCGAGACCGGTCTTGCCGTGGACATGCTCCGCCGTCACCAATGGCCGCGTCATCGGCGCGTCGCAGCCGGCGTAGACCGGCACATCCGTCCGTCCGGCAAGATCGCAGACGATGCGCGCGTTCTTCTGCGTGAGCGCGAGCGGCACGTTGCCGGCGACGGCGGTGATGCCCAGCACCTGGAGCTCGTCGCTCGCCAGCGCCAGCAGGATCGCCACGGCGTCGTCCTGGCCCGGGTCGGTGTCGATGATGATCTTGCGCGGCGCGACCTGATCTGCGGTCATCCAGGAGCCCTCCTACGCGGCCAGCTGCACCCAGATCGGCACATGGTCCGAGGGCTTGTCGCGGGCGCGGATCTCCTTGTCGATCTGGCAGTCCTCGAGCAAATCGGCGCATTGCGGCGAGAGCAGGAAATGGTCGATCCGGATCCCGTCGTTGCGGGCCCACGCGCCGCGCTGGAAATCCCAGAAGGTGTAGAGCTCCGGCGCCTGGGTCCGCACCCGCAGCGCCTCGGTGAGGCCGAGGTTCATGAGCCGGCGAAAGGCCGCGCGGGTCTCGGGCAGGAACAGCGCGTCTTCGGCCCAGGCCTCGGGCCGGGCGGCGTCTTCGGCCTGGGGGATGACGTTGTAATCCCCCGCCATCAAAAACGGCTCCTCGGTCGCCAGCAGCTCGGCGGCGCGGTCGGCGAGCCGCGCCATCCAGCGCAGCTTGTAGTCGTATTTCTCGCCCGGCGCCGGGTTGCCGTTGGGCAGGTAGAGCCCGCAGATCCGGACCGCCGTCGCGCCCACCACCGTCGCCTCGATGTAACGCGCTTCCTCGTCGTCCACGCCCTCGCGGCCCGCGCCCTCGGCACCCGGCAGGCCCCGCACCACGTCTTCCAGCGGGTATTTCGACACCAGCGCCACGCCGTTGAAGCCCTTCTGACCGTGGGTCTCGACGTTGTAGCCGAGCTCTTCGAAGGCCTCGCGCGGGAAGCCCTCGTCCATCGACTTGATCTCCTGCAGGATCGCGACGTCGGGGGCGGTCTCCTGGAGCCAGTCGAGCACCAGCGGCAGCCGCGCCTTGACGCCGTTGATGTTGAAGCTCGCGATCTTCATGGGGCCGCCTCCTGTGGATGATCCGGTTTCCGAGACCTACACAAATTCGCCCGTCTCGACCAGCGGTGGGGTTGAAAGTTAATCCCATTAACATATCTGCGCATCAGGTCACACGGAGGTTGCCATGAAACACGTTCTTTTCCCTGCCGCTCTGTCCATCTGCGCCGCGGCCGCGCCAGCGCTCGCCGACGAGCGGGTATTCGATCTCGCCGGGTTCACCGAGGTCAGTGCGGGCTCCGGCCTCGATGTCGAGATCACGCAAGGGGACGACTTCTCCGTCACCGCCGAGGGCACGTCGCGGGCGCTCAAGCGGCTCGACATCGAGACCCGGGGCGACCGGCTGGTGATCGAGCAGCAATCGCGCGGCCTGGAGCGGTTCTCGCCGCTGATGCGGGCGTTCGGCGACGAGGTGGTCGTACGGGTGACCCTGCCGGAGCTCACCGCCGTCACCGCCTCCGCCGGCAGCGACGTGACCGCGACCGGCAGCGCCACGGGGGCCTTCACCGCCGAGGCCAGTTCCGGGGCCGATCTCGAGCTCGACGGGATCGATGCCGCGCGCGTCACCCTGTCGGCCTCGTCCGGCGCAGCGCTCGAGGCCACGGGGCGCTGCGACGCGCTCGAAACTCAGGCGAGCTCCGGCGCGGATCTGGACGCGCGCGATCTGCCCTGCGACAGCGCCGATGCGACCGCCTCGTCGGGGGCCAGTATCCAACTGACGGCCGAGACCGTGCAGGCGAAGGCGAGTTCTGGCGCTTCGGTCGACGTCTGGGGGGCCGAGACCATCGAGGCCGAGGAAAGCTCCGGCGGCGACGTCGACGTCAAGGGCTGACCCGGGCCGGTCTCCGCAGGTCCCCGCGGGCTCAGCCGCGGGCCGCGATGGCGGTCCCGGCCGCATGGGCCGAGGCCCAGGCCCAGTGGAAATTGTACCCGCCGAGCCAGCCGGTGACATCGACCGCTTCGCCGATCACGAAAAGGCCGGGCACCAGTGTCGATTCCATCGTCTTCGACGACAGCGCCTCGGTCGCGACGCCCCCCAGCGTCACTTCCGCCGTGCGCCACCCCTCGGTGCCGGTGGGCGTGAGCCGCCAGGCCCCGAGGGCCCGGGCGATCTCGGCGATGCGCCTGTCGGAGAGATCGGCGAGGTTGCCGGACAGCCCAAGGTCCGGCGCGAGAAACTCGACCAGCCGGGCGGGTAGACGCTCGGCGAGCTCGGTGGTGACCGCGCGCCGGCCCGATTGCCGCTTCTTCTCGGCCCAGAGCGCCGCGAGATCGGCGCCGGGCAACAGGTCGATCTCGATCTCCGCGCCCTCGCGCCAATAGGACGAGATCTGCAGGATCGCCGGACCCGACAGGCCCCGGTGGGTGAACAGCATGTCCTCTTCGAACGCCACGCCACCGGCTCGCGCGCGCACCGGCAGGGCCACGCCCGCAAGCGCGGCGAAGCGGTCGCCGAAGGTGAGCGGCACCAGCCCGGGGCGCAGATCTGTGACCCGGTGGCCGAACTGGCGGGCGATGTCATGGGCAAAGCCGGTCGCGCCCATCTTCGGGATCGACCGCCCGCCGCTGGCAAGCACCAGATGGTCGGCGCTCACCGGCCCGGCGGAGGTTGTGAGGTGAAACCGCCCGTCCCGGTGCACGACCTTCTCGACCGTCGTTGCCAGCGCGATCTCCGCCCCCGCGCCCCGCGCTTCGGCGAGCAGCATCTCGATCACGGCGGCGGATTTCTGGTCGCAGAACAGCTGCCCGCGGGTCTTTTCGTGCCAGGTGAGCCCGTGACGCGCCATCAGGTCGATGAAATCCCAAGGGCTGTAGCGGGCGAGGGCGGATTTGGGGAAATGCGGGTTTTCGCCCAGATAACTGGCGGCCGAGGCGTCGAGATTGGTGAAGTTGCACCGCCCGCCGCCGGAGATGCGCACCTTTTCGGCGGGTTTCTTCGCATGGTCGAGCACCAGCGTCTCCGCGCCCCCCGCATGAGCGGCGCAGAACAGCCCGGCCGCGCCGGCGCCGACGATCA
>JAGRMP010000388.1 GCA_020441225.1 Maritimibacter sp.
GATGACCCGGCAGGCGATCTCGCCCCGGTTGGCAATCAGGATCTTCTCGAACATGTCCTGTCCTCTCTGTGTCGATGTCTGGGGATGCGGGCGGAAGGCCGTTGCAACGGCCTTGTGAACGCGATTTCGAAATCGCGTTGCGAAGGCGCTTCGAAGCGCCTTGCCGCCAGCTCAACGGTCGGGAAAGAAAAATCCCGGCCCGTGTCGCTGGGACACGAACCGGGGAGAAGGGGAAGGGTAACGGTTTGTCTAAACCAGGCAGCAAGCCGGGATAGAGCCGCTGCCATGGCCTGAACATATGCCGCGAAATCACCGCTGCAACAGGGCGTTACGCCCATGGGCCGGGCGTGGGCGGCAGATTGCCGGGAAGCGGGGAGCGGTGGCGAAAAGTGGCTCATTCTGTCCACTCCTCGTCATCAAAATCGTCGTCCCAGGGGGTATTGTCCTCGAAAACCCCCGGGAACGACGCGCGCGCGCGGGCTTCGTCGATCCGAAGCAGAGCCTGGTAGCTCGCCTTGTCGAAGGGCTCCTCGGCGGCCACGACCTCGCGACCGAAGAGCCAGCTCAGACGGCCGGCATCGAGGTTGCCACGCTCGAAGGGCTCGGTGCCGAAATGCGCCCAGAGCGCCGCCATGAAGCCTTCGTCGGCGCGGCGGTCGGCAGGCCTGCGGTCGGCGTAGCGTTCGCGGGCCACGAGCGGGGTCGGGCCGTTCTTGTTGGCGCGCCGCAGGGTGAACTGGAAATCCGTCCCCGGCAGGCGTCCGGGAAAGCCCCGGTGCTTGGTCATGTCGGGAAGGGCCATCAGTTATTCTCTGGGGCGGTTTCGGGGCGACGGGCGACGCAGTCGATCTCGACCAGCGCGCCCACGGCGAGCGCGGTCACCCCCACGGTGGTGCGGGCGGGCCGCCGGTCTTCGGGGAAGTAGCCCGCGTAGGTTTCGTTGAAGGCCGCGTAGTCGCGCTCGAAATCCGTGAGGTAGCAGCGGCATTGCACCACGTGGGACAGATCGAGCCCGAGCCCGCCGAGGATCAGCGCGAGGTTGTCCATGACCCGGGCGGTCTGGGCCGCGATCCCGTCGGGCAGGGCTGCGTCGGGCGCGTCCGGGTCGGTCGGCATCTGCCCGGTCAGGATCACCCAGCCGTCGCTTTCGACGGCGTGGGAAAAGGGCGCGACCGGCCGCGGGCCGCTTGCGAAGAGGTGAAAATCGGGCATCAGAACCCCTCCCAGATACAGGCGCCGTCCTCGGGGCGATAGGCTTCGAACACCTGCGCCACGTCCGGGTCCTGCGCGCCGAACTCGACCGGGCGGTCGGAGATCGAAATCATCACCGACGAGGGCTGCGGCCCGATGTTGGAGATCCGCTCGAGCGCGTAGTTTTCGCACAGGTAATGCATGTCGGCCTCCAACTCGTCGTAAGGCGTGGTGTCGATTACGCTGCGCAGATCCGCCTCGATGAAGCGAAACCGCACCGTGAGCCCGCCGGGTCCGGGCGCACCGTGGATGACGTCGTGGAAACTCACCGTGCGGCCCGAGGGCAGGTCGAGATCGGCCGCGGTGGCGAGCGCCGGGGCGGCCCAGAGCGGAACAAGCAACGCACCAAGCAGGAGCTTCATCGCAGCCCCCTCCGCGCGTGCGCAATCCAGCGTGCACGGTTGCCCGGGTGGTCGAGCACGGCGGCGATCCGCGCGGCGGTGCCCGGCGGGATTGCGCCCGCGACCGCGCCACCGGCGACCACCCGAAGCCCGTCGGCCCGCGGCGTCACCGCGACCACGGGCGCAAAACCGCGCAGCCGCCTCAGCGCCCGCCACAGATCCTGGCGGACCTGGTGGGCGATCCGTCCGGCCAAGGCGGGCGGCAGAAAGGTTTCCGCCGACACGTCGAACCGCACCGGCCCACGCGCCAGCACCACGCCGCCGTCGCCGGCCCGGGTCATATGCCAACGCCGCCGGGTCACCGGCGCGCGCCGTCCGGACCGAAAAGCCCATTTCGCTGTGACACGAGGAGCACCGACCTACCCCTCACAACGGAATATTGTCGTGCTTTTTCCACGGGTTGGTGAGCTTCTTGTTCCTCAGCGAGGCGAAAGCCCGGCAGACCCGCTTGCGGGTGGAATGCGGCTGGATCACCTCGTCGATGAAGCCCTTTTCGGCGGCGACGAAGGGGTTGGCGAAGCGGTCGGTGTAATCCTTGGTCCGCTGGGCGATCTTCTCGGGATCGTTCAGCTCGGCCCGGT
>JAGRMP010000389.1 GCA_020441225.1 Maritimibacter sp.
CGGTCGAGCTTGTCGAGCACGAAATCCTCGATGTAGCGCGCATTGGCGAAATAGAGGTTCTCGTCGAGCCGCAGCGTCATCACTTCCGGGTGCACCCGTACCTCGTGGCGGCGCACGTTGCGGAAATGCTCGGTGCCCGGCACCAGCCCGACCTCGGCGATATGCGGCCGCGAGGTCTTGTAGAGGAACAGGAGGATCGACAGCCCGACGCCGGTCGAGACGCCGAGCTCGACGCCGAAGCCGAGGGTGACCAGGATGGTCGCGGCGACGGCGGCGAAATCGGCCTTCGAATAGTTCCAGGTCCGCTTCAGGATCGAGAAATCGACCAGCGACAGCACCGCGACGATGATCGTGGCAGCGAGCGTCGCCTGGGGCAGGAAGAAGAGCAGCGGGGTCAGGAACAGGGCCGCGAGCGTGATGCCCACGGCGGTGAAAAGCCCCGCGGCGGGGGTTTCGGCGCCGGCGTCGAAATTGACCACCGAGCGCGAGAAGCCGCCGGTCACCGGGAAACCGCCCGAGAGCGCCGAGGCGATGTTGGAGGCGCCGAGCCCCACCAGCTCCTGGTCGGGCTGGATGCGCTGGCGTTTCTTGGCCGCCAGGGTCTGAGCGACCGAGATCGACTCGACGAAGCCGATGATCGAGATGATGAAGGCCGAGCCCGCGAGCTGCCCCCAGAGCCCGAGGTCGAAGCTCGGAAGAGTGAGCGGCGGCAGGCCGGTCGGCACCTCGCCCACGAGCTTCACGCCCTTGTCCCCAAGGCCGAAGCCCCAGGCGAGGAGCGTCGTTACCGCGACCGCCGCGACCGGTCCGGCTTTGGCGAGCACATCGGCGAGGCCTTTGGGCGTACCCAGCCCGAGGAGCAAAGGCTTCAGCCCCTTGCGGACCCAGAACAGGAAGGCCGTGGCGCCGGCGCCGAGCGCGAGGGTGACCGGGTTCGTGTCACCGATATGTGCAAAGAGTGTTTCCACAATGTGCACAAGGCTGTGGCCCGAAGCCTCGATCCCGAGGATGTGCTTGAGCTGCGAGACGGCGATGATGATACCGCTCGCGGTGATGAACCCGGCGATCACAGGGTGGGAGAGGAAGTTGGCGACGAAGCCGAGGCGGAACAGCCCCATCGCCACCAGCATCACCCCCGAGAGGAAGGCGAGCGCGATCGCGGCGACGATGTAGTCGGAGGTGCCGGGCAGCGCGAGATTGCCCACGGCGGCGGCGGTCAGGAGCGAGACCACGGCCACCGGACCGACGGCAAGCGCCCGCGAGGTGCCGAAGATCGCGTAGGCCACGAGCGGCAGGATCGAGGCGTAGAGCCCCATCTCGGCCGGAAGCCCCGCGAGCAGCGCATAGGCGAGCGATTGCGGGATCAGCATGATGGTGACGATGGCGGCGGCCACGAGGTCGGAGGTGGCGGCGGCGCGGTCGTAGCGCCGGCCCCAGTCGAGCACCGGCACATAGCGGGCGAGCGCGCCCGGGCGGGCGCGGGAGATATCGGCCATGACGGCCTCCTTGAGGATAATCGGAGAAAACCGCCGCCCCCGTGCGGTCAGGGGCGGCGCTCTGTCCTGCAGGTGCGCGGCGTCAGGCGGCGCCGGCGTGCTGGCGGGCCTTGGCGGCGTTCCACAGGATCTCGCAGCGGGTGCCGGTGCGGCAATAGGCGAAGACCTTGCCCCGGGTCTCGCGCATGATCGCATCGAAGCTCGCGACCGCGTGTTCGGTCGGGTCGCGGTCGGCCTGGGGCACGTATTTCGGCGTGATACCGTTGTGCCGGCAGGCCTCGGCGATTTCCGCCCAATCGGTCTGGCCGGGGTCTTCGCCGTCGGGCCGGTTGCACATCACCACCCGGTAGCCGGCGGCCGCGATATGGGGCACGTCTTCGGGTCGGATCTGCGGTGCGACGGTGACCTGCTGGTCGAGCTCCTTCCAGTCGGGATTCGTAGCCATTTCGTCGTCCTCGGGCCTGCGATCAGAGCTTGTTGACCGGCACTTTGAAGAAGACGTCGCCTTGCTCATCCGCCGGGGGCATGTCGCCGGCCCGCATGTTGACCTGCAGCGACGGGATAATCAACCGGGGCATGTCGAGCTGGGCATCGCGCTCGGTGCGGAACTTGACGAATTCTTCCTTGGTCTTGCCGCCGCCGACGTGGATGTTGTGCGCCTTCTCTTCGCCCACGCTGGTTTCCCACTGGATGTCGCGCCCGTTCGGTCCGTAGTCGTGGCACATGAACAGCCGGGTCTCGTCGGGGAGGCTCAGCACCTTCTGGATCGAATCGTAGAGTACGCCCGCGTCGCCGCCGGGGAAATCGGCCCGGGCCGAGCCGCCGTCGGGCATGAACAGCGTGTCGCCGACAAAGCCCGCATCACCCACGACATGGGTCATGCAGGCGGGCGTGTGGCCCGGCGTGTGGATCGCGGTCGCGGTCATGTTGCCGATCCGGTAGG
>JAGRMP010000390.1 GCA_020441225.1 Maritimibacter sp.
GAGCCCACCAGCATCAGCGTGGTGTTGAAGTTTTCGAAGCTCATGAGGAAGGCCACCACCACCGCCCCGATCATCGCCGGTGCGAGGAACGGGATGGTGATCGTGCGCACGGCGGTCAGCCGGTCGGCGCCCAGGTTGAGCGCGGCTTCCTCGAGCGTGCGGTCGAATTTCTGCAGCCGCGCCGAGACCACCAGCGTGGCGATGGTGGCGATGAACGAGAATTGGCCGAGGATGACCAGGAACAGCCCCGGGCGCAGCGCCTGGATGTCGATGTTGCCGACATCCCAGGCGGTGTTGGCCACGGTCGAGGAGAACACCAGGATCGAGATCCCGAGCACGATCCCGGGGATCACCAGCGGCAAGAGCATGAGCACGTAGAGCAGCCCCTTGCCGCGGAACGAATAGCGGTTGAACAGGAAGGCGTTGGAAGTACCCACCGCCACCGACATCAGCGCGACGAAGAGCGCGACGAAACCCGAGGTGCCGACCGCGCGCAGAATGGGGCGTTCGTGAAACACCCCGATCATCGGCCGCGCGTCGCCGAAGAACCAGGCCCAGGTGAAACCGTCCCAGGGCAGCGAAGGAAACTGGCTGTCGTTGAAGGCAAAGACCGCGACCACCGTGAGCGGCAGCGCGAGATAGACGAAGAACAGCGCGACGTAGGCGCCGTAGGCGGCGCGGAGCAGCGGGGGTTGCTTGATGGTCGGGATCATCGCTTCATCCCATCGTCTTTTCGAGCGTCTGCCCGGTGAGTTTCAACACCCCCCAGACGATGGCCGAGGACAGGAACAGGAGCATGAAGCCGAAGGCCGCGCCGAGCTCCCAGTTGAAGCGGACGATGAACTGGTTGTAGATCATCTCGGTGAACCACAGGCTGTCCTTGCCGCCCAGCATGGTGGGCGTGAGGTAGTTGCCCAGGCTCAGCATGAACACCACGATCGAGCCTGAGACGATCCCCGGCGCGGCATGCGGGATGATGATCTCGCGCAGCACCGAAACCCCGTTGCCGCCCAGGTCGTAGCCCGCCTCGATCACGCTGTCGTCGAGGCTTTCGAGCGTGGTCACCAGCGGCACCACCATGAACAGCATCGAGGTATAGACCAGCCCGACCATGATCGCGGCGTCGTTGTAGAGCATTTCGACCGGCTGGTCGGCGAGGCCGGTCCATTGCAGGATGTTCGAGACCAGCCCGGTCTCGCGCAGGAGGATCATCCAGCCGAAGGTGCGCACCAGCTCCGAGACGTAGAACGGGATCAGGCAGAGCATGAACAGCACCTGCTGCAGCCGCCCCCGGGCGATCTTGGCGATGTAGTAGGAGACCGGAAAGGCGATCACGAGCGTGACCATGGTGGCCAGCACCGACATCACCGCGGTGCGCACGAACGTGCGGATGTAGAGCGGTTCGGTGAAGAAGGTGAGGTAATTGGCGAGGCTCGTTTCGTACTGCCGCACGCCCACGCGTTCGCGGATCGACAACAGGAACATGTCGATATGCGGGATCACGATCAGCAGCGCCAGCCACAGGATGAGCGGCATCAGCAGCAGGAAGAACCCCAGGCGTGCCCCCGCCCGCATCAGCCCGCTCCCAGCGGGAAGCAATTGCCCTGCGCGCCCGACCAGCCGATCTGGACCTTGTCGCCGCGGGTGAGGGTCGCGTATTCGCCCGATTGCGGCAGGTTGACCTCGATTTCCTCGTTGGCGGCGGCGTCGCGCACCAGGATGCGGCTGGCCGCGCCGTTGAAGAGCAGGCTTGTGACGGTGCCCTCGATCCGGTTGTCGAAACCGTCGAGCTCGGCGGCGTCGCGGCCCACCCGGATTGCCTCGGGACGAACGAAGATCTCGGCGGCGTCACCGGCGACCAGCGCCCGGCCATGGGTGGCGCCGCGCATCAGCATGCCGGTTTCGGTGCGCATCTCCATCTGGTCGCCCTCGACCCGCTCGATCCTGCCGCGCCAGCGGTTGGCCTCGCCGATGAAGCCGGCGACGAAAGCGGTTTCGGGCCGGTAATAGAGCTCCTGGCCGGTGCCGATCTGTTCGAAGCGGCCCTGGTTCATCACCGCGATCTGGTCCGACATCACCAGCGCTTCCGACTGGTCGTGGGTGATGTAGACGAAGGTGGTGTCGAAGGCCGCCTGCAGCGCTTTCAACTCGATCTTCATGTGTTCGCGCAGCTTGAGGTCGAGCGCGCCGAGCGGCTCGTCGAGCAGCAGCACGTCGGGCTCCATCACCATGCAGCGGGCAATCGCCACGCGCTGCTTCTGGCCGCCCGAGAGCTCGTCGACCCGGCGCTGGCCGATCCCGGGCAGGCCGATCCGCTCCAGCGCCTCGTCCACCTTGCGGGCGATCTCGGGCCTGGGCAGTTTCTGCCGCCTGAGCCCGTAGCCGATATTCTCGGCGATATTCATCATCGGGAACAGCGCCAGGTGCTGAAACACCATGTTCACCGGGCGCTTGTTGGGGGGCACGTCGAGCACCGAGCGGCCCTTGATGACGATGTCTCCGGAAGTGGGTTCGAGAAAGCCCGCGACCATCCGCATGATCGTGGTCTTGCCGCAGCCCGAGGGCCCGAGGATCGAGAAGAACGTGCCGCGCGGCACCGAGAAGGAGACATCGTCAACGGCGGTGAAATCGCCGAACCGTTTGGTCAGGTCGATGCATTCGAGATCGGCGGCGTCGGCTGTGGGGGAGGTCATCGGGGGTCCGGTCTGCAGGCGTGCGGCACCCGCGCAGGCGCGGATGCCGTCTGTTTTCGTGGATTGGCTTACTGGGCCGCGTTCACGCGATCCAGGGTCGCGCCTTCAAGCGCTTCCAGACCGGC
>JAGRMP010000391.1 GCA_020441225.1 Maritimibacter sp.
AGGATGGCGTTGGCGCCGAGGCGGGCCTTGTTCGCGGTGCCGTCGAGCTCGATCATCGCCCGGTCGACCGCTTCCTGGTCGGTGGCGTCCATGCCGACGAGAGCTTCGGCGATCTCGCCGTTGACCGAGGCGACCGCTTCGAGAACACCCTTGCCGCCGTAGCGGGACTTGTCGCCGTCGCGCTTCTCATGCGCTTCATGGGCGCCGGTCGAGGCGCCCGACGGCACCGCCGCGCGGCCCATGGTGCCGTCTTCGAGGATGACGTCGACCTCGACGGTCGGGTTGCCGCGGCTGTCGAGGATCTCGCGGCCGAAAATGTCGATGATGGTGCTCATGGAGGCGTTCCCTGGTTCAATGATCGGGTGCCTTGGGTCATAGCGCTTTCGCCCCCGCGGCGAAAGGGGCGTTCGGGCCCGTCATGGCGGGGTTGCGCCCGGTGCAGCGGGGGCGGCGGGCGGCTGGGCCGCCGGGGGCGCCGGGGCCGCAGACGCCGCCGTTCGGGCCGCCCGCCGCGCCGCCCGGGTCTCCTGGCGTTCGCGGATCAGCGTGTAGAGCCCGGCGCCGACGACGATGGCGGCGCCGAGGAACATGCCGCCGTCGGGGCGTTCGGCGAAGATCGCCCAGGCGATGGCGAAGGCGAAGACCACCCGGACGTAGCGGAACGGGGTGACGAAGCCGACCTCGCCCTGGGTCATCGCGTGGGTCAGCGCATGGTAGCCCGCCATGCCGAGGCCGATGGCGCCGACGAGGTAGAGCGGCTCGCGGCCTGCGATCCGCACCGGACCGTCCCCGAGCGCCAGCATCGCGAGACCCACCGGGATCAGCATGACGAAGCCCCAGGCCGAGAGCTGCAGCGGGTGGACGCTGGCGGGGCGCTGGCGCAGCGCAAGGTCGCGGGCCGCCAGCCCGAGCGCGCCGAGCAGCGCAAAGAGCGCGTTGGGATCGAACCCGGCGAAGCCCGGCCGCAGGATCACCAGCACCCCGACAAGGCCGAGGCCGAGCGCCAGCCAGCGCCGCCAGCCGACCCGTTCGCCGAGGAACAGGATCGCGCCGAGCGTGACGAACAGCGGGTTGGTCTGCAACAGCGCGGTGGCGAGCGACAGCGGGATCAGCCCGAGGGCGGTGATGAAAGCGGCGGTGCCGACGATCTCGCCGGCGTTGCGCCACAGCACCACCGGGTGCCCGAACCCGCGCGACAGCACGCAGGCGCCCGCGCGCTGCGCGAGCAGCGCGAAGCCGAGCCCGCCGCCGGCGCCCATGTAGATCAGGATCTGCCCCATCGGCATCCGCGTGGCGAGGAGCTTGATGAATGCGTCTTCGGCGGCAAAACCGGCCATCGCCAGGATCATCAGGACCGCGCCGCGCAGGTTGTTCATGGGGCCGCTCCGCAAAAGGGTGCCGCACCGGCACACAATCGCCGCATAGGGCGTTCCGACGGGAAAGGAAAGACCCGGTCCGTGCCAAAATCTTGCCCGGTTTTTCCTGCAGTATGACGCCGTCACCGGGGGGTGGATGCGAGGTTGTCATGGTCGAAGAACGCAAGGACGCGGATCGCAAGGGCGAAGACAGGGACGAGGCGATCGCCCCGGAAGCGGATCCGACTCTGGATATCGTCCGGCAGATGATTGTCGCGGCGGAGGCGATCCCAGCCCCGGCGCAGCGCCCGCGGGGCCCGGCCACGCCGCGCCCGGACAAGGTCGAGGTCGCGATGCCGCGGGCCGCGGCGCCGGTCACGGTGCCGGTTGCGCCGACGGCGCCGGCGGTCGACCCGCAGGACGGGGCCGTCGCCGATGCGCCGGACCAAGACCGGGACGCGGCGGCACCGGCGCATGACTGGGCGGCCGCGCAGGACGACGACCGGGAGATGGCGGCAGAGGCCGATGACTGGGACGACATGGCCTACGAGGCCGCGCCCCGGTCCTACGGAATCGTCGATCCGAACACCGGCGAGCGCGTCAGCGAGGAATGGGTCGAGGACGCCGACGCCGACGCCGCGCGCCCGGCGGCGCCCCGCGAACGCCGCCCCAGCATCACCGGCCGCCTGATCGGAGGCCTCGTGCGCCTGGTTGCCCGCGTTCTCGGCGGGGCGATGCGCGTGCTCTGGCGCTGGACCCGGCGGCTTCTGTCCGCGCTCCGGCGGCGGGTGGCGTTGTTCCTGCGCCGTCCCGATGCGCCGCGCCGGCTGGCGCTGGCGATCATCGCGTTTTCGGTCTTCGTCTGGACCGCCGAGGTGCTGTGGCTGAGCCTGCTGATCCCGCTCGCGGCGCTGATCACCTGGGCCTCGGTCGGCAACGAGGGCTGTGTCGAGCTGGTGATCTCCTGGTTCGAGCGGCTCAAGGCGCGCGATGCGGCCAAGGCGGAGCGGATCCGGGCGCGCGCGGCCGCGGTGACGCGAGGGTTGAACCGCGGGCTCGAACGGCTGCCGCAGAGCTGGACCCAGGGGCTGTACCTGCCCGATTTCGAGACCGACGGCTATGTGCCCGAGAAGCTCAAGGTCGACCCGTTCGAGGAACTGGCCGCACGGGTGCATTCGGCAAAACGCGCGGGCGAGCTCTGATCGGTCAGGGGCCGGGCGCCTGATCGGGCAGGGCCGGGCGCTCCTGGCGCTCCTGGCGCTCCGTCAATCCGCGGCGGTGTCGATCACCTCGAAATCATGGGTGAGCGTCGCGGTCTTGGCCATCATCGCCGAGGCCGAGCAATACTTGTCCACCGACAGCGCGATTGCACGTTCGACCCGCGCCGGGTCGAGCCCGCGGCCCCTGGCGATGAAATGCATGTGGATGCGGGTAAACACCTTGGGGTCGGTCTCGGCGCGGTCGGCGTCGAGCTCGACCTCGACGCTCTCGATCGCCTGGCGCCCCTTTTCGAGGATCGACACCACGTCATAGGCCGAACAGCCGCCGGTGCCGATCAGCACCAGTTCCATCGGGCTCGGTCCGGGTTTCGGCCCGGCGTCCGACGGGGTGCCGAAGACGATCTTGTGGCCGGCCTCGACTTCGCCGACGAAGGTCCGGTCCTCGACCCATTTCACCCGCACATCCATTGCGCTCTCCCTCGCTGTTGCACCGGGATTGGATAGGGCGCGCGGGGCGCGAAGGCAATGCGCGACGCGGTGCCCCGGGCGGCGGCGGCAGGGCTCAATAGGTGACGCCGGTGAGCGCCTCGGA
>JAGRMP010000392.1:0-4710 GCA_020441225.1 Maritimibacter sp.
CCGAGATCCTGCCCTGGGACGTGCCCGATTTCCTCGCTGCCCACCCCGAGGCGCTCCTCCTCGACATCCGCGAGCGCGACGAATTTGCCCGCGTTCGCATCGAAGGCGCCGTCAACGCGCCCCGCGGCATCCTCGAAAGCGCCGCCGAGTGGAATTATGCCGAGACCGTGCCCGCCCTCGTCACCGCGCGCGACAAACCGGTGCTCATCCTCTGCCGCTCCGGCCAGCGCTCGGCCTTCGCCGCCGAACGCCTCGCCGAGATGGGCTTCACCGATCCCCGCTCGATCAAGCTCGGAATCAAGGGCTGGAACGACGCCGACCAGCCCCTGGTCGATGCCGATGGCGACGAGGTCGACGGCGACGACGCGATGGCGCTGATCGAGCTCAAACCGCGTCCCGACCAGCTCGCGCCCACCACCGCCTGACCGCCCCAACGCCCGCCCGACGCACCCCGCGTTAACGCGCCCGCGCGCATACCCGGGCGCATGACCCAGATCCTCCGCCTCCCCCTCGACGAGATCGATGCCGAAGCCCTCCCCCGCGACCGCTCGGTGATCGACACCGCCGCCCTCGACGAACTCACCGCCTCGATCCGGCAGAGCGGCCTGCGCCTGCCCATCGAGGTCTTCCGCACCGAGCCCGGCTACGGCCTCGTCTCCGGCTACCGCCGCCTCATGGCCGTCCGCCGCCTCCACGAGCTGCACGGCGACGCCTGGGCCACCATCCCGGCCCTCCTCTGCCCCGCCGAAAGCCTCCTCGACGGCTTCGCGCGCGTGGTCGAGGAAAACGACATCCGCCAGGGCCTCACCCCCTGGGAACGCGGCCGCACCCTGATCGCCGCCCGCGACCTCGGCGCCGACTCCCTCGATGCCGCCATCGCCCGGCTCTACCCCGCCGCCAACCGCCGCAAGGTCTCCCGCCTGCGCGTCCTCGGCGAAGTGGTCGAGGCGATGGACGGCTGGATCGAAACCCCCGAAGACTGGTCCGAAGCCCGCCTGATCCGCCTCGGAAATGTCCTGCGCGCGGGCTGGGACAAGCTCCTCTACGCCGCTCTCGACGACGCGCCCGAAGGCGCCGAATGGGAGGCCCTGCGCCCCCTGATTGAGGAAGCCGAAGCCTTGCCCGTCGAAAAACGCAACACCCCCGGCAAACCCAAACGCCTCGCCCGCATCCCGCGCGGCCTGACGATCCGGCGGGAAAAGACCAAGTCGGGCTACGTCCTCCACATCACCGGCGCACGGGCGACGGATGCCGTGGTCGGCGAAGTGATGGAAGAGATCGAGCGGATGTTCACGGAGGGCTGACCCGGCCCCGCAAACCCGCCTGCACCTTCCAACCTCCCGCACAGATCCAGACACCGACGGGAGCGCCACAATGACCAGCATCGACACAATCCAGACCACCCCGACCCGCCCAACCTCCCTCCTCCGCCGCGCCCTCACCCGCCGCGCCCAACGCAAAGCCCTCCTCCGCCAGCTCCAGAAACTCCGCGAAATGACCGACGAACGCCTCGACGACATGGGGATCACGCGGGAGCAGGTCGAACGGCTGTTCTGAGCGGCGGGGACGGGTTCGGCGGCGGGTCGGGGAGGGCGCGAAAAACGGCCGAGCCTCCCTTCCACAAGTCCAATCGACTCTGATGCGCGGTCACGCGGCGCTTCCGTTGGCGGTGAACCATGTTCCGACGGGAGAAGGCGCTGGCGGGTTACGTGCCCCCCCACCACCGGCCAGCGCACGACGGATACGCTGGTGCGGGAGGTTAAGGATAACATCGAGCGGATGTTTTCGGAGGGTGAGGAGGCTAGCACCCAAGACAACTTCGGTCAAAATGAACTAGTCGAGGGACCTAATCGAGTTAAACGATCGCCTGAACTGAGGACACGAACCGATAACGCGCGCCGAGCCGACCGCGTGTCGCTTGCAAAATTTCTCTCGTCTTTGTGGGCTTTTGTCAACTCGCGCATAGTGAATTTCGGGTTCACGTCCTTCAGATCTTTCCAAGGCCTGCATGAACGCCAATGTCAGTTCGTCTCGCGGGAAACTCTCAAAATCGTCTGGAACGGCACTGTACGCCGCTACGCACCAAGTCTCGGTGGACTCAACGGCCGGAGTCGGAACATGCCGAGCAACATCGAGCTCAGTCATTTCAGAGAACCTTCCAGCCGCCTCCAAAATACGGATGACTTCCGCACCTCTCTCATCTGGACTGCTTGGGCTCGTCGGCTGAAACCCGTAATTTGACTTCACGAACGCGTTGAAACCTGGTTCTCCAAGGACATCAGAATCCAATTGAATCAAAAGCGCGTCCAGCGGCTGCACCGCAAGCGCTCCAGCAAACAACCCACCCCCGAAGTAATTAGGTACTCGTGTTATTGGCGGGTTGTTATTCAACCAGTGGAATACATGCCCCCAACTCGCATCTGGCTTGGTCTTATCCTTGGGCGGCTGCAGGGCTACGAACTCTGCCGAAATGTGTGCAGCCTGTAGCGCGTGACCGAAGAAATACGTGATCGCGTGCAGATCCGTTAGTCCCTCACAAACTACACCAATTCTCATGGTCAGAGATCGCCTAGTGCACCGGGAATATCGCCGTCGAGCCAGACTTGCGAAAGGTTTCTACCGCCCTTCGCGGTCTCCCACTCTTCGCGTGTCATGTTCGGCGAGGGCTTCAGTTGATCAGCAACAGTGTGTCCACGTTCGTTTCGCTGAACAACGAACACTCGTTGACGGCTATCAAATATGTCAAATGCATCCAATGATGTGGGATTATGGCTCGTTAGAAACACCTGGCGCGCTCCGATTTCGGTCTCGTCTCCCGCCGAGGACAATGTAACATTTATTATCTGCTCTACCAATCTCCGCGTTAGCCTCGGATTCAAGGCATTGTCGACGTTATCCAACGCGAAGACCCTAGGCGCATCAGGATGCGCCAGAATAATTGCAGCGAATAGAAGGAACAGCGTCCCTTCGCTACTATCATATACGGAAAGTCGATTCCGCCTGGCGTGCATGAACCGATCCCTGAAATACACGATTTCGCTAGTTCGATCAGCGATGTCACGTGATGTGAGTATGGTTCTGGCGTGATGGACACCGAATGTATTCGCCCACCCTGGCAACCAAACCAACTTCACACAAGCATCGATGATCCTCCACTCGAGATCTACCGCTTCCTTGTTGCGTCTATTGCGCCTCTCAAGACGCCTCCATTCGTCCAAAAAGCTGGATACAGCCTCAGGCAATCCCTCGCCGTGCAATCCAATCGGTGGCGAGTCCACGGCTCCCTTTTGCTTTCCCCTAAGAAAATCTGTCTGAGGAGTGTAGATGACATACCTAGAGAACTCCGAGAACTCTCGGTCGACAGCGTCTGGAATGTCATAGGTAGCCTTAATCTGGTCCCAAATGCCTCTATTTCGGTCCAGCCGGTCCGCATGTGTAACACCTGTCGCGCGCGCGCCCCGATTGCTTCGACCAAACACCTTTTGGGAACCATAGGTTGAGGATTCTGAGAAAAACCGAAGCAGAGGATCATTCTCTTTGCTCGACAGCGTGACTTTGTAGTCAACCGCATTCGCGAACGACGCGTGCAACTCTAGTGTCTTTGGAAGATCTTCATTCTTGAATGATGATTTCATTAGCTCGGATGGCGTCACGCGTAGGCCTTTGCCCGCGATATCTGAGTCACCTAGCCCGCGCCCCAAGCAGGCCGAAGCGAGACCAATTGCCTCAAGAAGATTAGATTTCCCAGCCCCATTGCCACCGATAAAGAGATTCACTCTTCCGAATTCCAGCTTCAGGTCTCGGACGGTCTTGAAGCGCGATATTTCTAGCTTCTCCAGCATGATGCCTTCCTCACCGAATTCCGCATTTGATGCAAGCGACATATCACGCAGTGTGCAGCAACTCTCAGGATAGGTGCTCGCACCAATCACATCATCCGCTCCAATCGGTGGGTGAGAACGCAGGCGGTACTGTCAACCACCCCCTCGCCCACCCCTCGCACAGTTAGCGCTATCATCTTAAAAACCAACACCTTAGCCCCCTGTGCGAGCTCGCACACCCCTGCTATACTGACCATACCATGCCCGCTCTCTGCCGCGATTGCCTCACGCCCTTCGACCAGGGACCGCGCTGCCCCAAGTGCCGGTCCCCGCGGGTCATCGCGCATCCCGAGCTCTTCACGCTCTCGATTGCCCACATGGATTGCGACGCCTTCTATGCCAGCGTCGAGAAGCGTGACGACCCCAGCCTCGCGGGCAAGCCCGTCATCATCGGCGGCGGCAAGCGGGGCGTGGTCTCGACCGCCTGCTACGTAGCCCGGATCCGCGGCGTCCATTCGGCGATGCCGATGTTCCAGGCCCTCAAGCTCTGCCCCGACGCCGTGGTGATCCGCCCGCGCGGGTCCCACTACGCCGCCGTCTCCAAGCAGATCCGCGCCTTCATGGACGACCTCACCCCGGCCATCGAACCGCTCTCGCTCGACGAGGCCTTCCTCGACATGACCGGCACCGAGCGCCTGCACCACGCGCCCCCCGCCGTCAAACTCGCCGGGCTCGTCAAGCGGATGGAGGACGAGCTCGGCCTCTCGGGCTCCATCGGCCTCAGCCACAACAAGTTCCTCGCCAAGGTCGCCTCCGATCTCGACAAGCCGCGCGGGTTTTCGGTGATCGGCAAGGCCGAGACCGCCGCCTTCCTCGCCGACAAGCCCGT
>JAGRMP010000392.1:4848-7064 GCA_020441225.1 Maritimibacter sp.
GCGACCGGCTCTGGCACCTCGCCCGGGGCGAAGACGCCCGCCGGATCTCGGCCCATCACCCGGTGAAGTCGATCTCCAACGAGACCACCTTTTTCGAAGACACCGCCGACCCCGACCTGCTCGACGGCCATCTCTGGCGGCTGTCGGAAAAGGTCGCCGACCGCGCCAAGGCCCGGGAAATCGCCGGCCGGGTCGTCACCCTCAAGCTCAAGCGGGCCGATTTCAAGACCCTCACCCGCCGGATCTCGCTCGGCGACCTCACCCAGTCCGCCGACCGGATCTACCGTACCGCCCGCGGATTGTTCGACACCGTCGCCGGTGAAGGTCCGTTCCGCCTCATCGGCGTCGGCATCTCCGAGCTCGGTCCCGCAACCGCCGCAGATCTCTCCGGCGACCTCCTCGACCCCCAGGCCGCCCGCCGCCAGGCCGCCGAACGCGCCACCGACGCGATCCGTGCCCGGTTCGGCGCGGATGCGATCCTCAAGGGCCGGGCGATTCGGTGAGTTTCCGCCGAGGCCAAGGCCCCGCACAGAAAGCCATTGCGAGGTGAGCGGCAAATCATATATAAACGTGCGAATGTATGAATTAGAGGCCCGGGCCCATGAAAAACCACAAGCTGGTCCAGCAGATTGACGCGGTGCTCGCGTCGCACGCCACCTGGCACCAGGAAATGGTGATCGAGATCAGGCGCGCGCGCAAGGATTTCTCCCATGCGCAGCTCACCGGCGACGGCCGCCGGTGTTTCTTCCGCCACTGGCTCGAAGGCGACACGCTCGATGCCGCGACCCGCAAGTCCGAGCCCTATTCGGTTGTGAGCTGGCTGCATGGCGAATGCCACAAGCTGATGGACGAGATCGTCACCCTGGTCCGCGACGGCCGCAAGACGGAAGCGATCGCGCTGCTCGACGGCCATTGCAACGGGCTGCACGGCACCCTGGAACGGGCGCTGATGGCCTGGCGCGAACAGGTCACGGCCCGCAGGACCGTCCCGCTCTTCGCCTGACCGCCCGGCCGGCGGCGCACCCGAACCGGACGCGACCCGCTATTCCGCCGCCAGCGGCAGGCCCGCAGCGTCCGGCCGGCCGATTTCGGCCAGCTCCGCGACCACCCGCGCCAGGATAAGGCGCATCGCGCCGAAATTGCCGTTGGGGCGCAGCTCGGCCTCGTTCATGTAGAGCGCCCGGTCGATCTCGATCTGGACGACATGGCTGCCACGCGACGGTCGGCCGTATCTTTGCGCGGTATAGGCCCCGGCAAAGGGTGTGTTGCGCGCGACCTTGAACCCCTCGGCGGCGAACACCGCTTCGATCCGTTCCACGATCTCCGCATCCGCCGCCGCGCCATAGCGGTCGCCGATGACGATCTCGGGCTTTTCGCGGCGGTGCCGGCACAGGCTTTCGATCGCCTCGTGCGGCATCGAATGGCAATCGATCAGCACCGACCGGCCGAACAGCAGCCGCGAGTCCTCGATCAGCGCCTGGAGCTTCGCGTGGTAGGGGTGCCAATGCTCCTCGAGCCGCGCCAGCGCCTCGCCGTAGCTGATCTTGCCGCGGTAGATCTCGCGCCCTCCGCCGACCACCCGGGGGATCACCCCGAGCCCCGAAGACACGCGCGGATTGTGCCCCGACCGCGCCACGCCGCGAATCAGTGCCGGGTCCAGTTCCTCGGCACCGCGGTTGACATCGACGAAGGCGCGCGGCGCGCGGGCGGCCAGAAGCGGCGCGCCGTGGTCGGGCGCATCGGCCATCAATTGATCGACGAAAGCATCCTCCGACGAACGGATCGCATGTTCGTTCAGCACCGAACGACGCAGGAAAGCCCGGGGGTAGTCGCGGCCCGAATGCGGCGACGCGAAGATCGTGCCCGTATCGCGCCGGGCCGGCATCTTCAGCTCGTAAGCCGGGTGCTGCATCTGTCCCTCCGGTTGTCCGCCCCGGCCCACTATAGGGGCCTTTTGCCGCACGCCAATACCCCCTTGCGCGCCCCCCGGTTACCTTCTATAGACACGCGGACCGGCGCGGGCTCCCCCGCGTCTGTTTGTTTGGACGGGCCCTGCGGCACAACCGCACGACCGGTTCAGGCAGGCAAATCGGGCGATTAGCTCAGCGGTAGAGCACTTCGTTGACATCGAAGGGGTCACTGGTTCGATCCCAGTATCGCCCACCATCACCGCCCGGGGCGCAAGCCGGGCAAGGTTTCAACTGGCGCTCCCGGCG
>JAGRMP010000393.1 GCA_020441225.1 Maritimibacter sp.
GAGCCCCCCGCCCTGCCCGCCGCAGGCGCGGTCGGGCGCAGCCCGGCCCGGGGCAGAGCCGACCCCGCAAATCGGCGGGACGTCAGCGCGCCGCGTCCGAGACGGCGGCGACGATACTGTCCACGACCTCGGTCATCACCGCTTCATCTTCGCATTCCGCCATCACCCGGATCAGCGGTTCGGTCCCCGATTTCCGGATCAGGAGACGGCCGATACCGGAGAGGCGCAGCTCGCCTTCTGATATCACTTTTCGAACGTTTTCTGCCTTAAGTGGGGATTTTCTTGGCGAAAACGTTACATTTTTCAATATCTGCGGGATTGTCTCGAAGACCTCGGACAATTCCGAAGCACGTTTGCCAGAGGTCACCATTTCGCCCAGGAAATGCAGCCCCGACAGGAGCCCGTCGCCGGTGGTGGCAAAGTCGGTCATCACGATATGGCCGGATTGTTCGCCGCCGAGGTTGTAGCCGCCCGCACGCATCGCTTCGACCACGTAGCGGTCGCCGACGGCGGTGCGCAGGAGCTTCAGCCCGCGGCCATCGAGGAACCGTTCGAGCCCGAGGTTGGACATCACCGTCGCCACGAGGGTCCCGTGGTTGAGCCGTCCGGCGTCGGCCCAGTGCTTGGCGAAAAGCGCCATCACCTGGTCGCCGTCGGCGATCCGGCCCTTTTCGTCGATCAACGTCACCCGGTCGGCATCGCCGTCGAGGCAGATGCCGAGATCGGCGCCTTCCGCCAGCACCCGGTCGACGGCCGCCTGCGGCGCGGTCGAACCGACCCCGTCGTTGATGTTGAGCCCGTTCGGCGACACACCCATCGCCACGACCTCGGCACCAAGCTCCCACAGCGCCTCGGGCGCGGCACGGTAGGCGGCGCCATGGGCACAATCGACCACGACCTTGAGCCCGTCGAGCTTGTTGGCCGAGGGAAAGGTGGTCTTGATGAACTCGACGTAGCGGTGCCGGCCTTCGTCGATCCGCTTCGCGCCACCGATATTCGCCGGGCGCGCGAGGTCGACCTCCTGTTCCATGAGCGCCTCGATGGCCGCCTCGTCCGCGTCCGACAGCTTGAACCCGTCGGGTCCGAACAGCTTGATGCCGTTGTCGTGGAACGGATTGTGCGAGGCCGAAATCATGATCCCGAGATCGGCGCGCATCGAATGGGTGAGATGGCCGACGGCGGGGGTCGGCACGGGCCCGAGCAGCAGCACGTTCATCCCCGTCGAGGTGAGGCCGGCGGTGAGCGCATTTTCGAGCATGTAGCCCGAGCGGCGGGTATCCTTGCCGATCACCACCCGGTGTTCGCTATCGCCCTTGCTGCGGCGGAAGAACTTGCCCGCCGCGGCGCCGAGCTTCAGCGCCATCTCGGCGGTCATCGGGTGGGTGTTGGCGCGGCCGCGCACCCCGTCGGTTCCAAAGAATTTCCGGCTCATCGGTTCACTCGTCTTCCGTTTCCTGCCTGTTGAGCGCCGCGAACAGCCGCAGCGCCTGCAGTGTCGCTTCAGTATCATGCACCCGCAGGATGTGAACACCCTGCGACGCACCGTGCAGCGCCACCGCGAGCGACCCGCCGAGCCGGTCCCTGGCCTCGGGCGCGCCGCCGATCTCGCCGATGAACCGCTTGCGCGACACCCCGAGCAGGACCGGCGCACCGAGGTCGTGCAGCGCGGCGAGGTCGCGCAGGAGGGTCAGGTTGTGTCCCTGCGTCTTGCCGAAACCGATGCCGGGATCGGTCACGATCCGGTCGCGGGCGATCCCCTGCCCCTCGGCGTAAACAATGCGTTCTTGCAGGAATTCAAGCACTTCCCGGGTCACGTCTTCGTAGCGCGGCCCGAGCTGCATGGTTTCGGGCGTGCCCTTGGCATGCATCAGGATGACCGGCACGCCCCGGCTCGCGCAGAGCCCGGCAAGCTCCGGGTCGAAGGTGAAAGCGGCGACGTCGTTGACGATGTCGGCGCCGGCGTCGAGCGCCGCCTCGGCGACGGCGGATTTCCGCGTGTCGATGGAGATCGGGGTGGCGATCCCGGCGGCGCGAATTTCGGCGATCAGCGGCGCGGTGCGGGCAATCTCTTCCGCGACCGAGACCTCGGCCGCGCCCGGGCGGGTGCTTTCCCCGCCGATGTCGATGATGTCGACCCCTTCCGCAGCCATCTCTTGCGCCCGCGCCACCGCCTTGGCGCGCTGGGAAAAATCGCCGCCATCGGAGAAGCTGTCGGGCGTGGTGTTGAGGATCCCCATGACCCGGGGCCGGTCGAGCGCGAGCCCCGCAAGCGCGGGGCGCGCAGCCGACAGCCGGGCCCGGTCCGCCCCGTTGAGACCGGAAGGGCCGATCACTTTGGTGCTGCCGTCTGCGGCGCGGCGTTCGACGGTGTTGAACCAGGCGAGCCGGCTGCCGGCGACGGCCAGGCTGCCGCCATGTCCCGCCGACCGGTCGCCGAGGCGCGCGATCGGCCTGAGCCGCGTGGTCATGGCACCTCCCCGACGGCCAGCGCCCGGACCGGCACCGCGGCCTCGGGCGTCTCGGTTCCCAGCATCACCAGTTCGGTCGCCTGCATGAGCCCCGCGAACCAGGCCGAGAGCGCGGCGGCGTCGCGGGGGCTCGCCGAGGGGCCGTCGACCGCGTCGAGCACGATCTTGGACGGTGCCCAGACGCTGATCTGGCCATGTTTCATCGCCCAATCGAGCTCGGTGCGGGTAGCGACCACGACGCAGCGCGGATCGCGCGCGGCCAGCACCCAGGCGTTCTGTTCGAGGGCGAGCAGGTCGATCCGGCGCTGGGTCATCGCATGGCCGGTCTCGGGCCGCGGCGCGTCGGGCGCGCCGACGCAGAGGATCGTCGGCCCGTCGCCCGCCTCCAGCGCATCGAGCACCTGGGCGAGGTTGGGCGCGGCAATGGCGTCGTTGCTCAGATGCACGACGCGGGGATGCGGCACGCCGCCTTCGTCGGCCTCCGCCGCCGGGGTCTCGCCGCGGGCGCGGACGATCTCGACCCCGAGCGCGCCGGGACCGCGGTCGAGCTTTTCGATCCGCACGAAAACCCGCAACGCCTGCGGGGCGTGGAGGATGCGGTCGGCGACGCGTTCGGCGAGCGTTTCGAGCAGGTTGAGCCGTTCTTCGGCCAGCTCATGGGCGATGGCCTCGGTGATCGTGTCGTAGGACAGGATCCGGTCGACATCGTCGTCGAGCGGCCGCCCCGGCGGGGCCACCTCGACCACCACGTTGAAGGCGAGCCGCTGCTGGCGGCCGCGCTCCTGCTGGAACGCACCGATATCGGCATCGACCACGTGGTCGCGCAGCGAGATCCGGTCGGGCGGCCGGTTCGGCTGGCCCGCGGCCTCGGCGCGCGCGCTGGGGTGCTCGAAAGCGAGGCGGATGTCGGATGTCATGCGGGCGGGTCCTCCTGTGCGGTCGGACAATGGCCCATTCCGCGGCCGGACGCCAGTGCAGGGTTCGACGGGTTCGTGCGACAGCCGGGCTGGGGCGACGCCGTCGCGCGACGGCGTAACACGCGGTCGCGCGACCGCGTCCCCCCGGCACCGCGTCCCCCCGGCCCTGGCCGTGCGCGCTAGCGGTAGAACTGGTGGTCGCCGATCGTCGAGGTCAGGTTCTTGGTCAGCGACCAGCTCGGGTTGACGTGGCTCGCATGGTAGAACAATGCTCCGTCGGTCAGTACCCGCGGTGCACCGGACAGCATCGCGAGGGCAACCTTGCCGACCCGCGTCCAGGCCTGAGGTTCACGCACCTGTTCCGGCAGCCCGTCGCAGGTATAGCTGAACTGGCAGGCGTGCTTGCGCCCGGTCCCCTGATTGATCACGCCGCAGACGGTGTCGGGGTAACGGCTGCTGTCGACCCGGTTGAGGATCACCTCGGCAACCGCAAACAGCCCATCGGCCCGCTCGCCCCGGGCTTCGAAATACAGCGCCTCGGTAAGGCATTTCCACTCCTCGCCCCCCGACGCATCGGCCTGTGCACGCAGCCAGGCCTCGGAGTGAAGCAAGGGGGCTTCGCTTTCGGCATCCGTTTGCAAGGCGATCATGCGGCGGACAGCGTCGGGTCCGGCCGGCGCGGGGTCCACCGGTTGGGCGAGATCCCGGGGAACCGGCTCGGACTTGGTCGCGACAACGGGCATCACCGGCCGGGCCGGCGGCGGGGTCGAGGCAGAGGGGCGCGCCGGAGCGACAGCCGCCACGCGGGTGGTTGCGGCGGCAGCCGGCGCCAGGAGCTTCGTCAGCGCGAGCACGGGCGGGCTGTCGGCGCCGCCCCGGGCGGCATGGGCAAAGACCGCGCAGCCAAGACCAACGGCCGCAACCGCGGCTCGTATCGTCGGTTTCATTGTCCCCCCTTGCGGCCGGTGGCACAGCCGCGCAGTTTCCAACCCCGGAAAAATAGTCCGATTCCGGGGTTTATGTCCATCTTGCGGGGACATTTGCCCCGGGGAACTCAGGAAAACGCAAGATCATGTGGTTGCCGCTTGCATTTTTCCCGCAATTTGGGCGTTCGCGGTCGCCTCCCCTGCCGACTCGCTTGCGCCCGTAAGGCGCCCTCGCGGCCGGTCGGAACGGGGTCAATACATCGGGTCGGGACGTTGTGCGCCGCGGTCGAGGATGGCGAAATGCGCTGCCGCGAGCCGCGCCACGGGCACCCGGAAGGGCGAACAGGAGACGTAGTCGAACCCGGCGCGGCGACAGAAGGCGATCGAGGCCGGGTTGCCGCCATGCTCGCCGCAGATCGACAAGGTGAGCCCCGGCTGGGCCTCGCGCGCGCGTTCGGCGCCGATCGACAGGAGCTCACCCACGCCCTCGGGATCGAGGGTGTGGAACGGGTCCTCCTCGAACACGCCCTGTGTCACATAGGCCCCCATGAAGCGGCCGGCATCGTCGCGCGAGAGCCCGTAGGTCATCTGGGTGAGGTCGTTGGTCCCGAAGGAGAGGAAGGCGCAGTGCTGGGCGATCGCGCCCGATTGCAGGGCCGCGCGCGGGGTTTCGACCATGACCCCGAGCCGGTACTCGAACGGAACGCCGAGCTCGATCTTCACCGCCGCCGCGACGGCATCGATCCGGCCCTTGACGATCTCGACCTCGCGCCGCGCCGAGACCAGCGGGATCATGATTTCCGGCACCACATGCGCGCCCGCGCGGGCGAGCGCCGCGATTGCCTCGAAGATCGCGCGCGCCTGCATGTCGTAGA
Organism: Maritimibacter sp.; assembly: GCA_020441225.1. The sequence goes on from JAGRMP010000393.1 coordinate 5,187, forward strand.
TCTCGGGCACGGTCAGCCCGAGCCGCACGCCGCGCAAGCCCAGCATCGGGTTGAACTCGGTGAGCGCCTGCGCCCGGCGGGTCACGTCCGACAGCGGCAGATCCAGCGCCGCGGCGAGCTCGCGCAGACCCTCGCGGCTCATCGGCAGAAATTCGTGCAGCGGGAGGTCGAACAGCCGGATCGTCACCGGCTTGCCCGCCATGATCTCGAACAGTTCGATGAAATCGGCGCGCTGCATCGGCAGGATGCGTTCGAGGATCGAGCGGCGGTCGTCGGCATCGTCGGCGAAGATCATCTCGCGCATCGCCAAGAGCCGGTCTTCGGCGAAAAACATGTGCTCGGTGCGGCACAGCCCGATCCCCTCGGCATCGAAGCCGATCGCGGTGCGGGCATCCTCGGGCGTGTCGGCATTGGCCCGCACGCCGATGTCGCGCGCGGCGTCGGCCCAGGCGAGGAGGGTCTGGAAGTTTTCGCCCAGCGCCGGCGCCAGCATCGGCGCGGCGCCCGCGAGCGCCACGCCGGCGGTGCCGTCGACGGTGATGACGTCGCCCTCATTGAACACCCGCCCGTCGGCGGCGGTGAGGGTGCGGGCGCGGTGGTCGATGGTCATCGAGGCAGCGCCGACGACACAGGGCAGCCCCAGGCCCCGGGCGATCACCGCGGCATGGCTGGTGACGCCGCCGCGCTCGGTGAGCACCGCGTGGGCCGCGTGCATGCCGCGGATGTCCTCGGGCGTGGTCTCGCGGCGCACGAGCACGCAGGGTTCGTCGCGGGCGAGCGCCGCCTGGGCGGCCCGGGCGGAAAACACGATCTTGCCGGTGGCGGCGCCGGGCGAGGCGGCGATCCCCTTGCCGATCACGTCACGCGCGCCCGCCGGGTCGACCTGGCTGTGCATGAGTTCCGGCAGCGAGCGCGGCGGCACCCGCAGCACCGCCTCGTCGGCCGAGATGATCCCGTCCTTGGCCAGCGCGACGGCGATCCGCAGGTTGGCCCGCGCGGAGCGGGGCACCCGGACGGCGTCGAGGATGTAGAGCGCGTTGTTCTCGAGCGTGAACTCGATCTGCATTTCCTCGCGCAGCCGCTGCCGGCAGAGCGCGCCGTAGCGCATGAGATCGGCCCAGACCTCGGGCAGGTTTTCCTCGACCGAGGGCCCGCGCGGGTCGCCGGCAAGGTATTGCGTGCGCTCGGGCGCCGGGTTGTCGGTGAGCGCGTCCCGCCCCTGCGCCTGGCTCATGTAGCGGCCGATGATCGCGGGCTGGCCGGTGGTGCCGTCGACGAACTGGATCACCCCCGAGCCGCAATGCTTGCGCCCGAGCCCGAGCGCCATTTCCTGCACCACGAGGCCGAGGCCGGCATCGGCGGGCGCGCCCTTGGCCTCGCGCAGGAGCCGGGCGGACGTGCCTTCCCAGGCCTGCGCCATCGAGCGCAGGACCTCGCCGAGCTGGACCCGCACATCCTGCGGGAAGCGCTCGTCGGTCTCTTCCTCGTAGGCCTCCAGGGTGCGCCTGAGCGTCTCGGCGGTGGGCGCGCTTGCAGGTTCGAACTCGTCCGGATCCAGCCGGGCGACATGCACGGCATAGGATTGGATGAAGCGCAGATAGAGCGCGTTGGCGGCGGTTTCGCCGTGGCTCTCGACCAGTTTCGCGTGCTGGGCGTCGTTCATGCCGATGTTGAGGATCGCTCCGGGTCCGCCCCAGTCGGGATCTTCCGAGGAGGGGCGCACCGAAAGAAGCGGGTCGGGGCCGAAACAGGAGAGCATCCGGTCGAAATCGGGCAGGATCCCGCGCGACAGCCGGGCCACCGTCTCGAAATCGAGCGCGCAGGTGTGCGGCACCGGCATGTCGAGCCGGATCAGCCGCTGCAGGCATTTCGCCCGCCCGCCGTGGCGGTTGGCGGCGATGTTCGCGCTCGGCGTGATCTCGGCGAAGCCGGGGAGATCGGAAGGGGACGTGGGTTTCTGCACTGCGGCAACCTCCTGTCCCGGCAGGATAACGTGCGCAGCCGGTCTGGCAAGCGAATGCGACGGCGCTTTGCCGAGCCCCGTCTGGAACGCCGCGTTACGCGGGGGCCGGCCTCAGCCCTCGATCCGGGTCAGATCGGCCACCCGCAGGCAGATATCGCGGATACGGGCGAGCAGGTTGAGCCGGTTGCGCCGGACGATCTGGTTGTCGGTATTGACCTGCACCGCGTCGAAAAAGCCGTCGATCGGCCCGCGCAGCCCCGCCATCGCCGCCATCGCCGCTTCGAAGTCCTCGGCGATCATCGCCGGGCCGATTTTCGCCTCGGCCGCGTCGAGGGCCGCGAACAGCGCCTTTTCCGCCGCGTCCTCGGCGAATTTCGGGTCGGGACCGTAGGAATATTCCACCCCGTCGGCGGCTTCCGCCTGGGTAAGGATGTTGTTCGCCCGCTTGAACCCCTGGATCAGGTTGGTGCCGTCGTCGGTGCCGAGCACATCGGTGAGCGCGCGGGCGCGCTTGACCAGCAAGGTCAGGTCGTCACGGTTCGGCATCGCCAGGCAGGCGTCGATCACGTCGTGGCGGATACCGCGGTCCCGCAGGAAGACCTTGAGCCGGTCGTGCAGGAACGTGAGCAGGTCGTCGGACAGGTCGGGCTTGTGGCCGCGGATCGCGTCGAGCCAGGCGGGCGGGTTTTCTTTCGTGTCGTCGATTATCGTCCGCACCGCCGAGCCGAACACCCCGTGCCGGGCAATGTTGCCCAGCAGGTCCTTGAGCAGGGCGCGTTCTTCGGGGTCGTCGAGCGGCTCGATCCGGTGGCGCAGAAGCTGCGCGTCGATCAGCCGGTCGAGCTGCAGGCGCAGATCGTTTTCGAGAATGATCCGGTTCACCCCGAGGGCGGCGCGGCGCAGCGCGAAGGGGTCTTTCGAGCCGGTGGGTTTCTCGTCGATGAACCAGAACCCGGCCAGCGTGTCGAGCTTGTCGGCGAGCGCGACGGCGATCGAGACCGGCGCGGTCGGCACGTCGTCGGACGGCCCGAGCGGCGCGTAATGGTCGCGGGCGGCATCGGCGACGGCATCGGTGAAGCCGGCCGCCTTGGCGTAGTAACGCCCCATGGTGCCCTGCAGTTCGGGAAACTCGTAGACCATCTCCGACGCCAGATCCGCCTTCGCCGCGCGGGCGGCCTGTTTCGCTTCGGCGCGCTCGGCGCCGACCATCGGCGCGATCTCGGCCGCGAGGGCCGCAATCCGCTCGATCCGGGCCGCCTGGGTGCCGAGCTTGGCGTGGAAGGTCACCTGCGCGAGCTTGTCGTGCCAGGGGGCGAGCCCGTGCCGCGTCACCGTGCGGCGGTCGTTTTCCCAAAAGAACTTGGCGTCGGCCAGCCGCGCGGCCAGCACCTTGCGGTTGCCCGCGAGGATCGTCGCGCCGCCATCGGCGGTCTCGCGGTTGGCGACGGTGACGAATTTCTCGATCCGCCCGGTCTTGGGGTTCCTGACCGAGAAGAATTTCTGGTGCTCGCGCATCGAGGTCTGCAGCACCTCGGGCGGCAGCTCGATGAATTCGTCGGCGATGTCGCCGAGCAGGACCACCGGCCACTCCACGAGCCCCGCCACTTCGGCGAGCAGGCCCCTGTCCTCGACCAGTTCGAAGCCGAGCGCAAAGGCCTTCTGGTTTGCGTCATGCCAGATCGCCTCGGCGCGCTCGGCGGGGTCGAGCAGCACATGGGCGCGCTTGAGCCTGGCCTGGTAATCCTCGAACGAGGTCACCGCGAAGCGGCCGGGCGCCATGAAGCGGTGGCCCTCGGTTGTCTTCCCGGCGGCGATGCCGTCGATGTCGAGGGGCACGGTCGTGGCCCCGTGTTCGTCGGTCAGGATGCACAGGATGGAGTGCAGCGGCCGCACCCAGCGGAGCGACCCCGCACCCCAGCGCATGGATTTCGGCCAGGGAAAGCCGCGCACGGTCTTTTCCAGCACTTCGGCGACGATCTCGGCCGCCGGACGGCCCGGTTTTTCGAGGGTCACGACGTACACAACGCCCTTGGGCGTGTCACGCTCTTCGAGCTGGTCGCGTGTCACACCGGCGCCGCGCAGGAAGCCCTCGATGGCCTTGTCGGGCGCGCCGACCTTGGGGCCCTTGCGCTCTTCGCGGATGTCGGGCGACATCGCCGGCAGGCCTTCGAGCGCCAGCGCAAGGCGGCGCGGCGTGGTGAAGGCGGCGGCCTGCGCATAGGTGATCCCCGCCTCGACCAGCCCGTCGGTGACGAGTTTCTTCAGATCCTCGCCCGCGCGCGCCTGCATCCGGGCCGGGATTTCTTCGGAAAAGAGTTCGATGAGAAGATCGGGCATGGGAGGGTCTGCGCCTTATTCTGCGTATTTCTCGTTGAGCTGGTTCCAGGCATAGGCGCGACCGTCGGGGAAGATCGCGATCACCCGGTCGACGCCGTCATGGATGTTCTTCTGCCCGAGGAAGGCAAAGGCCTCGCCCGCCTCCAGCGCCGCGCCGATGGCATTGGCGTCGAAACAGTCGAACCACTTGGGCGCAATCAGCGGCGTTGCGCCCTCGTAGGGCGCATAGGTCTCGGTGATCGCGGCAAAGCTCATCCGGGCGGTGAAACAGGCGCGGAAGCGGATCGGCGAGGACGAGCCATCGACCCCCTCGAAATCCTCGATCAGGATCGGCTCGGGCGCGCCGGTGGCGATATTGGTGAGCGACACCGCGGCGTCTTCGCCGGCGACCTCGTCGTAGAAGGCGTATTCCTGGGTGTAATACACCACAGCGCCGAAGATGAGGGCGGTGACCACGATGAAACTCCCGACGATCTTTCCGTTCACGCCCCGGCGCGCTCCGCCGCGCCCTTTGTCGGTGTCCCGGTTTCCGCCCCGCCTGCCTCGGTCTGGACGAAGGCGTCGGCGCACATCTTGGCGAGCCCGCGCACCCGGCCGATATAGGCCTGGCGCTCGGTCACCGAGATCACGCCGCGCGCGTCGAGCAGGTTGAAGATGTGGCTCGCCTTGATGCATTGGTCATAGGCGGGATGGGCCATGATGATGCGCTTGCCGGTTTTGGGGTCTTCGGCCGGTTCGGCGAGGATCGCCTGGCACTCGGCCTCGGCATCCTCGAAGTGGCGCAGCAGCATCTCGGTGTTGGCGGCGTCGAAATTGTGCCGCGAATATTCCTGCTCGGTCTGGCGGAAGATGTCGCCGTAGCTGAGCGCAATCGGCGACTGCGGATCGTTGAACGGCATGTCCATCACGTGGTCGATGCCGAGCACGTACATCGCCAGCCGCTCGAGCCCGTAGGTGAGCTCGCCCGAGACCGG
>JAGRMP010000394.1 GCA_020441225.1 Maritimibacter sp.
TTGTGGCGCGACGATTTCTCGCCGCACTCGATGGCGTAGTAGTCCTGCGCGTCGAGCAGGGGAACATACTTGACCTTTCCCAGGTCCGGAATGTCCAGCTGCTCCCCGGTGAGCCATTCCCAGAGGAACCAAAGCTTGCGGGCGTAGATACCGGTCGTCCCGCGAAGCCCGTCCTCGATTTCAGTCCTGTTGGCCGCAAGGACAACGCAGTCGAGCACCCGAAGGTCCACGCCCTCGTTCTTGATGGCAAACAGGAGATGGTCCAGAACCCTGTCCCCGGGCCATTGCTCGGAGCGGAAGACTTCCCAGCCGGCCGTCCTGCCGCGACCATGTCGCTCGGAGACCATGGCAAGACGCCCGGGCAGCGGCACTTGCAGGCCAAACGCCCGGATAAGCCAGCCATAGCCGGCAACGCGGCCAGGCTCTGGCAGTGTTCTCCCGTAGAAATTCATCACCATGCCTCGAAAACAATCACTTTTGTGGCTGATCGTTCGAAAATACTCACCAGATGCCGCAGGGTCAAGGTTTTCGAAAGCCCTCACCGAGGACCGGAAACACTCACCAAAGGTCTTCTGGTTTCGAAAACCATCACCTCTGCTGCCGTCAGTATCCCAGCATTCCCGGCCTCATGGATCTCGCGTTCCCCTGGGATCGTCGAGTAGCCGTCCTGCTTGGTCGTCCTGTCCTTTCGCGGACGACCACGATCGAGGGCAGAGAGTGCCTCGACGCCGAAGTTCGGACATGCCGGGTTCCGGCAGACGTTGACCTGGAGATCGCCATGGGGTTCCGGCAGCCGCGGGTCCGTGGCCGGCGCCGACCGGCCTGTGCTTGTCTTTCTTGAACCCATAGACCGCTGACGAGAAAATCTTTTCCCGTGGACTCACCGAGCGATGACCCTAAGGGCTCAGACTTCATGGGAAAAATTGCGGCAATTCTATTTTTGTTCTACCATTGGCCACGATTTATTAAATGGCTGGGGCCGCCGACAGCTCCTGGCAAAAAATCGTGAAGAAAATGCAGAGAGTCGTTCCTGCCCTCGGCCAAACGAACCCAGATCATTTCTGTGGGCAGTGAAGCCCGCGCTGGTGGCCCTGAAGCCATTCCATTAAAGGCGGATTTCGCGGCCGACACGGTGTTGGTGCGACCGGGATCCGTCGCAACTCAAGACGCGGCTCACGCCGCAGAAAGGTTTGATCGATGACCCAAGCGATCGTCAACGGCATGCTCTACGACACCGAAACCGCGACCTACGTGGGCAAGATCGGGTCCGACGACGGGTTCTACCCGGGCGACTTCAAGTTCTGGGAGGCCCATCTCTACAGGACCCCGAACGGTCGTTTCTTCATGGAAGGCAAAGGCGGTCCTCGATCACCCTTCGCCGAATCCTACGGGGAAAACGGTTGGGCGGCGTCCAGGGGCATCAGGGCGCTGTCCACCGAAGACGCCCTCGGCTACGCCCAGGACATCGACATCTCGATCGAGAAGATCGTCGCCCTGTTCGGGGACGCCGCCAAAGTAGCCTGATCGCGTCCCGCCGCCCAACCCCGCCCGGTTTCAGCTTTCCCTGGAGCCGGGCCGTGTTCACGCAAGGCGGCCGAAAGGCAAGGACTTGGTACGGCCCATCCTCGCTCAGAGGCATGGAGCAGTGGCATGGCATAGTGGCACGTAGTCAGGTCAGACTTGCTTTAACCGTTTATACCCATATATTTACGCTGCCAACATAGTGGCACAAACGAGCCAAGATGGCCATGATCATCGCGCCAACACGCATTGAGCCAGCACGTATCGAGGAAATCGACACCAGGCTCGCCGACGCCGCGCTCGAGCTTGCGAAAGCCTCGGCTGGGATCGGGCGCAACCTCGCGCCGGCGACGCTCGCGCAGGTCGCGGAGATGGTGCGGCTGATGAACAGTTACTACTCGAACCGGATTGAAGGGAACAACACGCGCCCGCGCGATATCGAGCGCGCGCTCGGTGGCGAGTTCGACGCCGACCCGGCGCGCCGCGCCCTTCAGATGGAACATGCCGCGCACGTTCGTCTGCAAGCGGAGATCGACGCCCGTGCCGCCGAGGGGCGCCTCGAAGATCCGACGGCGCCGCTTTTCATTCGGTGGCTTCACCGGGAATTCTACCGCGATGCCGATCCGGACACACTGACCATCCGGCAAGGCGCAACAACAATCAGGATGACCCCGGGGGAGTGGCGCGACGGAGACGTCGAAGTCGGGGATCACGTTCCGCCTCCGCATGAGCATGTTCCGCCGTTCATGGATCATTTCCACGGCCGGTTCCGGCGCGACTGGATGCACGGCCAGACCGCCAAAATCCTCGCGGTCGCAACGTCGCATCATCGGCTGAACTATATCCACCCGTTCTACGACGGCAACGGTCGGGTCAGTCGACTGATGAGCCACGCCATGGCCCACCAGGCTGGGATCGGCGGACACGGCCTCTGGTCTGTGTCGCGGGGCCTCGCCCGCGGTCTCGCCGGGGGCATGCCCGGGCGGGACGAATACGGCGAGATGATGCGGCTTGCCGACCGGCCGCGCCAGGGGGATCGAGACGGGCGGGGCAATCTGTCCCTCAAGGCCCTCGAGACTTTCACGACCTGGTTTCTCGAGGTCTGTCTCGACCAGGTGCGCTTCATGGAGCAGCTACTGGATTTCGACAACATGGGGGAGCGTCTCGCCCGTTATGCCGGTTTGCGGGAATTTCGCGCGGGCAGCGCTGATCTCCTGCGCGTCGTCATGCTGCGCGGGCGCGTGGAGCGCGGTGACGTGGCAGCGTTCATTGGCACGGCGCCGCGAACCGCACGTGCGGTCATCAAGGAGCTGACCGACGACGGCATTCTCGGATCATTGACCCCACGCAGTGCGCTTGAACTCAGGTTCCCGAGCCAGACCCACGAGGCGCTGTTTC
>JAGRMP010000395.1:0-629 GCA_020441225.1 Maritimibacter sp.
CTATTCGCTGCTCGCCGAAAAGGCCCAAAAAGCCAATATCGCCTTCACGCCGCAGCAGATCATGATGCTCATGGCCGGCGTCTCGGTGGTGGCCTATGTCGGGCTCAGCGTCGGCACATCGACCGGGCTCACGGTGCGGATCGCGGTCGCGATCGCGATGGGGATTGGCGGCGTCTATGTCTGGATCAACAACAAGGCCAAGAAGCGGCTGTCGATGATCGAGGAGCAACTGCCCGACGCGGTCGAGCTGATGGTGCGCTCCCTGCGCGTCGGTCACCCGTTCTCATCGGCGATCCAGATCGTCGCCAAGGAAATCCCCGACCCGCTCGGCTCGGAAATGGGCGTGATCGCCGACGAAAGCGCCTATGGCCGCGACGTCGCCGAAAGCCTCAAGCATCTCGCCGAACGGGTGGACATGCAGGACATGCGTTTCCTCGCGGTCGCGGTGTCGATCCAGCAGGTCTCGGGCGGTAACCTCGCCGAAATCCTCGAAGGGCTCGCCAAGGTCATCCGTTCCCGCTTCAAGCTGTTCCGCCGGGTGAAGGCGATCACCGCGGAAGCGAAATGGTCCGGCACCTTCCTGTCCGGCTTCCCGCTCGTCGCTCTGGTGATGATCAACGTGATCCAGC
>JAGRMP010000395.1:712-988 GCA_020441225.1 Maritimibacter sp.
CTGACGAACATCAAGGTGTGAGGCCGAGACGATGGACGCGATCATGAGCATTCTGACCGATAATTTCGGTCCCTTCGGTCCGCTCCTGGCGGTCGGCGGCCTCGGGCTCATCCTGGTGCTGGCGACCCTGCCGACGCTGTTGAAAAAGCGTATCGACCCGCTCGACAAGCTCAAGCAGTCGATCTCGGCGCCGTCCGAAGGCAAGGAATCGCTGCGCTCGGCCGCGGCCAATGCCAATGCCCGCAAGGACAAGCTCGAGAAATACAAGGCCTTCCT
>JAGRMP010000395.1:1083-1382 GCA_020441225.1 Maritimibacter sp.
CAGATGGCGATGGGGATCGGCTTCCTGATCCTCGGTGTCGGCTACGCGATCCTGAAAAGCTCGGTCGGCGACCCGTCGACGCAGCAGACGATGATGACCATCATCATCCCCGGCGCGGTCGGCTATATGGCGCCGAAATACTGGATCACGCGCCGGGTCGAAACCCGCAAGGAAGAGATCCAGAACGGCTTCCCCGATGCGCTCGACATGCTGCTGGTCTGCGTCGAGGCGGGCCAGTCGCTCGACCAGGGGATCATCCGGGTGGCCAAGGAAATCCGCGCCGGCTTCCCCGCCCTCGG
>JAGRMP010000395.1:1495-2404 GCA_020441225.1 Maritimibacter sp.
ACGGTGCTGATCCAGTCGGCCAGTTTCGGGACCTCGATCGCCGACGCGCTCAGGGTGTTTTCCAGCGAGATGCGCGACAAGCGGGTGATGCGGGCCGAGGAAAAGGCCAACACGCTGCCCACCAAGATGACGCTCGCGACGATGATGCTGACGGTGCCGCCGCTGCTCATCATCCTGATCGGACCGTCGGTCTACCAGGTCTACGTCACGCTCAAGGACATCAGTTTCTAACCACGGTATCGAACCTCTGGGGAGGTGGATGCGTCCGGGCCGGCGCGCGAGGGGCAACCTTCGCGCGCCGTTTCGTTCGACCGGCGGCCGCGCGCCCACCCTGCCCGACCCGATCGTCGCTGTTGCTCCGTTATCCACGAGTGTTTACCATTGCCGAAAACCAGCCCGAACGGGCGGCGGCGGTAAGAGGCGGGCATGTCCCACGCACGATTGATCCTGGCCGGGGGCCTCGTTCTCGCCCTCACCGGCTGCGAGGACACCGGATTCCCCGGCTTCAGCAAGGGGCTCGGCAACCGCGGAGGCGGTCCCTATGCGCCGGACGCGCGGCCCTTGCGCGGCGAAGACGTCGACGGGCTGATCGTCGGCCACCGGCTGATGGCGGCCGGCGAGTACGAGCTCGCGCTTCAGGCCTACACCCGCTCGGCCGTCGACCACGGGATCACCGTCGACGTGCTCTCCGCGCTCGGCTCCGCCAATCTCAAGCTGGGCCGGCTCGGGCAGGCCGAAGACCTTCTGCGCCAGGCGACGGACAAGGACGCCACTTTCGCCCCGGCGTGGAACAATCTCGGCGTCGTCCTCATGGAAACCGGCAAGACGGCGGAGGCGGCGCGGGTGTTTCGCATCGCCTATGGCGTCGACCAGGGAAGATCCGACTCGATCAAGGAAAATCTCACCTTG
>JAGRMP010000395.1:2540-4175 GCA_020441225.1 Maritimibacter sp.
CGCAGGCACAATGCGTGTATCGATATTACTACCCCTCTGCCTCGGCGGTGCCGTGGCGCTGTCGGGCTGCGATCAGATGACGGATGCCGAGGTCGAACGGGCGGTCTCGGAACTCGACGGCGTCAACGTGATCGATGAATCCGGCCTCAACGACGTGATGATTTCGGCGGCCGACCCCGAGGAGGCGGTGGCCTATTTCGCGCGGACCTACGAACAGAACCCCGACCGGATCGACGTCCAGCGCGGCTACGCCAAGAGCCTGACCCGCGCCAGGCGCCCGGCCGAGGCCGCACGGATGTGGACCAAGGTCGTCGAGAACCCCGGGGCGACCTCGGACGACAAGGTCCAGCTCGCCGACGCGCTGATCCGCGCGGGCGACTGGGCCAAGGCCAAGGAGGTCCTGAGCCAGATCCCGCCGACCTACGAGACCTACGACCGCTATCGGCTCGAAGCGATGGTGGCGGACGCGGACAAGGATTGGGCCAAGGCCGACAGTTTCTACGAGACCGCCGTGGGCCTCACCACCCAGCCGGCGCGGACGTTCAACAACTGGGGCTTTTCGAAGCTCACCCGCGGCGAATACCAGGGCGCCGAAAAGCTGTTTCTCGACGCGCTCACCTATGACCCGGGCATGTTCACCGCGAAGAACAACCTGATGATGGCCCGGGGCGGCCAGCGAAAATACGACGTCCCCGCGATCGCGATGACCCAGGTCGAACGCGCCCAGCTGCTGTACACGCTGGCGCTGGCGGCGATCAAACAGGGCGACGTATCGATGGGCAAGACCTTGCTCGAAGAGGCGGTCGAAACCCATCCGCAACATTTCGACGAGGCCGTCCGCTCGCTGCGCGCGCTTGAAGCCGACGTCCAGCGGGGCTGAGGCGATGTTCCTGTCCCAGCAGAGCGCCGCGGCGGCGCTGTGGTTCCTGCCCTTCGTGCTGCCGATCGCGGTCTGGGTGGCCTGGTCGGACATGTCGCGCATGAAGATCCCCAATGTCGCGGTGCTGGCGCTGGCCGGGGTCTTTGCCGCGGTCGGGCTGACCGTCGTGGCCACCGGGGTCTGGGATTTCGAGACCTGGGCCTGGCGCTGGTCGCATCTGGCGGTGGTGCTGGTGATCGGCTTCGTGGCGAACCTTGCCGGGGCCTTCGGCGCCGGCGACGCGAAATTCGCCGCCGCGATGGCGCCCTTCATCGCCCGGCAGGACACGATGTCCTTCATCTACCTGCTGGCGGTGGTGGTGCTGATCGGCTTCACGCTGCACCGGATCGCGCGGGCGAGCAAATGGGTGCGGGCGCGGACGCCGGATTGGGAGAGCTGGACGCGCAAGGATTTCCCGATGGGCCTGTGCCTGGCCGGCGCGCTCGCCATTTACCTCGCCGCAGGGGCGCTCTGGGGGCTCTGAGCGCCCCGGCCGCGCCTTGACACTGCCACCCCGCACCGCACACCGCGGCGTGCCGGCGGTCCGGCCGGGCGGAGCGGGTCCGTGCGAAGGGTGTGCGAGGGATGTGCGAGCTCGCACACATGGTCAAGTAACTGTTTCTATTAACGTTATCGCTAACAACTTTTTCGCGCGCGAGGCCCCCGGACACGGCAGTTTCCCCTGCGGAAAGCGCGGCAACATTCTGTTTCCGCAA
>JAGRMP010000396.1:0-665 GCA_020441225.1 Maritimibacter sp.
GCGCACCAGTTGGGCGACCAGCTCAACGCGAGCACGTAATAGTCGAAATCGCCCGCCCGTTCCCCGTCGGCCGAAGCCCTCTCGGGGGTGGCCAAGGAGGCGGCCAGAAACAGGAGGGGTACAAGCAGGTGGCGCATTTTCACTTTCCTAACCGGGTCTGCGGCACTATATAGCGGCCAAGTTTCCCCACAACGGTAACCCAGGCCCAGACGGGCCGCCCCTTTCCGGGGTATGGGACCGGCGTACCGACAGGAGGGTCCGATGGACAAACCGATCATGGCCAAGGCCACCGCCGTCTGGCTGGTGGACAACACGACGATCAGCTTCAAGCAGATCGCCGATTTCTGCGGGCTGCACGAGCTCGAAGTGCAGGGCATCGCCGACGGCGAAGTGGCGGCGGGCGTCAAGGGCTTCGNNNNACCCGATCGCCAACAACCAGCTCACTCAGGACGAGATCGACAAGGCCGAAAAGAGCCCGACCCACAAGCTCAAGCTCAAGTTCAACGCTGCCGCCGTGGGCGAGGAAAAGCGCCGCGGGCCCCGCTACACGCCGCTGTCGAAGCGCCAGGACCGGCCCAACTCGATCCTCTGGCTGGTCAAGTTCCATCCCGAGCTCACCGACGGGCAGATCGCCAAGCTCGTGGGCACCACCAAGCCGACGATCC
>JAGRMP010000396.1:685-3629 GCA_020441225.1 Maritimibacter sp.
CGCACGCATTGGAACATCCAGAACATGGAGCCGATCGACCCGGTCGCGCTCGGCCTGTGCAAGCAATCCGAGCTCGACGCCGCCGTGCAGAAGGCCGCCAAGAAACGCGAGGCCGAGGGCGCCGCGATGACCGACGACGAGCGCCGCAAGCTGCTCTCGACCGAGCAGAGCCTCGCCGCCGATCCCGAGCCCAAGATCCCGACCGCCATCGAGGGGCTCGAAACCTTCACGCTGTCGGGCGACGACGACAAGGAAGAAGAGAAAGAGAAGCACTACGACGCCGAGAGCCTCTTCAACCTGCCCGATGACGACGAGGATGACGACGACGGGAAGTGAACCCCGGATCGCAGTGACGAATGACAGAAACCCCGGGCTCGCAGCCCGGGGTTTTTCGTTGCGGCCATCTCACCCGCCGCAAACAACGCGCTGCGGCAGACCGTCTTTGAGCCGAAAGATTTCCGTGCACGGCTTTTCGTCGACATCAATGGGCCGCAGGCCGAGATCGAGGCTGCGCACCATCTCGCGCGGCGACACCAGGCCGTTGTCGTCCGGATCCATGAAACGGACGGGAAATCCGTGCAGGAAAACGCGTGCCGACAGGGCGATGGCGGCGATTGCGACCGCCAGGAAAATCGCGCCAAGGTGTTACACTTCGCCATGCTTCTGTCCCCGGGTGGCCCGTCCCTAGACCGCTGCTGGCCCACATCCTGGCCCGCGCGGAGGGAAGTTTCCACCGGGCCTAGCGCAGTTCCACCGCGGCGCGCGCCGAGCGGCCGGTGGCGTCGATGATCGACAGGGTCACGTGACCGGCGGCGAGCGGCAGTTCCGGCCTGCGCGAGCGGTCGCCCACCACCACTGGCGCACCATTGGCAAGCACCGTGAAGGGCGGCTCGCCGCCCGCAATCTTCACCACCAGCGGCGCGCCCGCGGTCTCGACCAGCGCCCCGTCCGGCGGAAAGGCCAGTTCGGGCGCATCGACCTCGGCGAAGACCGCAGTGCGGGAGCGAAATTCCCGCAGCGGTGCGGGCAGCGCGGCGCCGGACAGCACCAGCGTACCGGGTGGGGGCGGCGGCAGCGGGTCGAGCGCAGGCTTCAGCCGGGCAAAGGCCTCGAACAGCACCGGCGCCGCCATGTCGGCGCCAAAGGCCCCCGGCACCGGCGTGCCGTCGGGGCGCCCCATCCAGATGGTCACCACATGGCGCGCGTCATAGCCCACGGCCCAGGTGTCGCGGTGGCCATAGGAGGTGCCGGTCTTGTAGGCGAGGCGCTGGCGCGCAGCATTGGGCGGCGGCGGCATGCCGGCGAGGATATGCCCCACCTGCCAGGCCGCCTCGGGCGAAACGACGCGCGCGCGTGGCCCCTGCCCAGCGCCCGGGCGCTGCCGCGCGGTCAGCGCCACGGCTTCGCCCCCCTCCGCGAGACCGGCATAGAGCGCCGTCAGGTCCTCCGCCGTCACACCGACGCCCCCAAGCGCAACCGCCAGGCCCGGCGCGGCGCCGCCCGGCAGCACCGGTTCCGCGCCAGCCCGGCGCAGCGCCGCCACCAGCCGTGGCGGTCCAAGCTCTGCCGTCAGCGCGACAGCAGGGATGTTGAGCGAAAGCTGCAGTGCCTGTTCCACGCTCACAGGCCCGCGATACTGGCCGTCGAAGTTTTCCGGTGCATAGCTGCCGAACCGCATTGGCCGGTCGTCGATCATCGTCTGCGGATGCGCCAGCCCCTCGTCGAAGGCGAGCGCGTAGACCAGCGGCTTCAGCGTCGAGCCGGGCGAACGCAGCGCGCGTGTCATGTCGACGAAGCCCGCCCGTGTCTCCTGCGCGTAGCCCGCCGAGCCGACCGAGGCGAGGATCTCGCCGGTGGTGTGGTCGGCGACGACCATGGCGACCGACAACGCACCGCCGCCGTGATCGCGCACCGCCTGGGCGGCGAGCGCCTCGAGACGGGCCTGGAGCCCGGCGTCGAGCGTTGTGTGATGCACCGCCTGTCCGGGGGCTTCCGCGGTCAGCCGGTCGGCAAGATGCGGGGCAAGCGCGGGCATCGCCGCGCGGGTCCCGGGCACCGCCGCGCTCCGGGCGAGCGCCGCCATGTCCGGCGAGATCACCCCCGCCGCCTCGGCGCGCGCCAGCACCCGGTCGCGCGCCAGGCGCGCAGCGTCGGGGTGCCGGTCGGGACGGCGGGTCTCGGGGCTCTGCGGCAGCGCCACGAGCAGCGCCGCTTCCGCTGCGGTCAACCGGCGTGGTGGTTTGGCAAACCAGGCGCGGGCGGCGGCACGGATGCCCTCGGTATTCCCGCCATAGGGCGCCCGGTCGAGATAGAGCGCGAGGATCTGCGCTTTCGTCAGCCGCCGCTCCAACGCCAATGCGAGCCGGACCTGGCGCAATTTGCCCCCGAGCCTGCCGGTCGGTCCGTCCTCGACCAGCCGCGCCACCTGCATGGTCAGGGTCGAGGCGCCCGAGACGATCTCGCCGTGCCGCAGCGCCTGGGCCACCGCGCGGGCAAGCGCGAGCCCGTCGACGCCATTGTGGCGGTAGAACCGCTTGTCCTCATAGGCGATCAGCATGTCGGTGAACATGGGATCGACGGCCGCAGGGTCGGCGGCCAATCGCCAGCGCCCGTCGGCGACGGTATAGGCGCGCAACAGCTCGCCGTGCCGGTCCAAGACCTCGACCGAGGTTTCGGCTAGAAGCGGCGGCAGTACCGTGGCGTCGATCCAGGCGTCGATCCGGTCCCGCCCGAGCGCGCCCGCGTAGAGGACCAGGGCAAAAGCGATCAGCCAACGCGCCCTCACTCCGATCCTCCTTTTTCTTGGTCCAAATACTCCACGGGGGTCCGGGGGTGTGAAATCCCCGGCCGCCACCAGCCAAAGGAGCACCACATGGCCTCTTCCCTCGACGGCAAAGTCACCATCCTCACCGGCGGTGCTGGCGGCATCGGCGCCGCGACCTGA
>JAGRMP010000397.1:0-3161 GCA_020441225.1 Maritimibacter sp.
CCTTCCTCGTCGAAGGCTTCGGCGGTCTTCTCAGGGCTGCCGAGATAGCCCGAGAACAGGTTGGGGCCTTTGACCCGTACTTCGCAGCGGTTCGGGTCGCCTTCGTCCGGGATGAGCTTGGCGGTCACCCCCGGCAGCGGCACGCCGACAATCCCCGAGCGGGTGGTCGGCTGGTGCTGGATCAGGGTCGCCGGCCCGGTTTCGGTGAGGCCCCAGGACGTGTTCATCAGCGGGATGTCGGCGCGTTCGGCCCGCGCCAGCGCTTCGTAGCCTTCCCAGACCTCCTGCGGCAGCGAGGCGCCCGAATAAAAGATCATGTCAAGCTCGGCGAAGAAGGTCCTGCGCAGCTCCGGGTCCTTCTTCAGCGCCTCGACCACCTGGGCGTGGCCCAGCGGCACGTTGAAGCTGATGGTCGGCGAGACCATCGAGAGGTTTTCCAGCGTGCGATTGATCAGCGCCGGGACCGGCTTGCCGTCGTCGATATAGAGCGTGCCGCCATTCGCGAGCACGAGGTTGAAGTTGTGCGAGCCGCCAAAGACGTGGTTCCACGGCAGCCAGTCGACCAGCACCGGGGGCCGGGTCTTCACGAAGGGCAGCGCATCGGCGAGCTGCGCCTGGTTCGCACACATCATCGCATGGGTCGTGGGCACCCCCTTGGGGGCCGAGGTCGAGCCGGAGGTGAGCAGGATCTTGACCACCGTTTCGGGGCCGACCTTGGCGTGCGCGGCGTCGATATCGACCGTCGGGTCCCCCTTCAGCAGCTCGGCGAAGGGGGTGACGTTCTCGGCATGGCCGGGCCGCGAGGCGACGATTTCGATCCCGTCGAAGACGTCGAGCACAAGGGCTTCGGCATACTGGTCGGCGTCGACGGTATAGGCCATTTTCGGCTGGACGAGTTCGACGGCGTGGCGCAGACGGCCGTGGGCGCCGTGGACCAGCGCATATTGCTCGGCCACGGGTACAATCGGCACGCCGACATATTGCCCCGCGAGGGCGAGCAGCCCGTGGTCGACGCCGTTGCCGGAGATGACGATGACGGGCGTATCCTGGGTCAGCCCGCGCGCGACCAGCGCCGCGCCGATGGCGCGGACCTGTTCCAGCGCCTGGGCGTAGCTCACCTCGTGCCAGCCGGCGCCGTAGCGTTCGGCGAGGAAGGTCCTGAGCGGCGCTTCCTCGGCCCAGCGGTGCAGCCAGTCGCCGGTGGTGCGCACCGGCGCGCTCATCTCATAGCCGGAGCTGTAGATCAGGGTGCCGTCGGCGCGGGTCTCGACCTGCGCGTTGTGTGGGCAAAATTTCGGGTCCATCAGCTCCTCCCGGTTCCGGACGTCTCGATACGATTGAGGGTCGAGATCAAGGCCTTCTCCTCCGCCTTGGTGAGCCCGCCCATCATCTGGTTTTCATGGTCCCGGACCGCGCGGGTCGCCTGCGCCAGTAGCTCTTCGCCTTCTTCGGTCAGGTTCAGCGCGTAGGTGCGCCGGTCGGTGGGGACGCGGTCGCGGGTGATCAGGCCCCGGGTTTCGAGTTCGTCGACGATGACCACGAGGTTGGGCCGCTCCACCTGCATCGCATCCGCCAGCTGAGACTGGCTCAGCCCCGGATTGTCGGAGATCAGCGTCAGCGCAGTGAAGGTCAGCATCCGGAGCTCGTAGGGCTCCAGGGTGCGGGCGAGATCGGCCCCGATCACCAGGAAGGCGCGCTTGAGATTGTAGCCGACGAGACCGCGCAGGGTCGCGTCGGAGATATGGGGGCGCTTCGCGGGTTTTGCGGCATCGTCGGGCATGGGGCTCTACCTGAAGGTCGGGTCGCGTTTCTGGAGAAAAGCCTGCAGCCCCTCGATGGCATCGGGGCTGGTCTGGGTGATCGCCGCGCAGAGGCTTTCGGTGAACAGCCCGTCGGCCTTGGACATGTCCTCGATCCGGGCGATGGCCTGGATCATGATGTAGTTGGACAGAGGCGCGTTGGCGGCGATCTTGCGGGCCAGCTCCTGGGCCATAGGCAGCGCTTCGCCTTCGCCGACGCTGTAATGGGTGAGACCGAGCGCCAGCCCCTCGTCGGCGCCGTATTTGCGGCCCGTAAGCATCATCTCGATCAGCCGGTCGGCGCCGAGGATCTTGCCGACCCGCACGCTCGCGCCGCCGCCGACGAAAATGCCGCGCTTGCCTTCGGGCAGCTGGAAGATGGTCGAGGGCTCGGCGATGCGGACATGGGTCGAAGTGGCGAGCTCGAGCCCGCCGCCGATGACCGCGCCGAACATGGCCGAGATCACCGGCAGGCCGCCGAACTGGATCTTGTCCATGATCGCGTGCCAGCCGCGCGAATGGCGCATGGTGTCCTCGGCGTCGCGCTGGGTGTGTTCGGCCAGGTCGAGGCCGGAGCAGTAATGCCCCTCGGTGCCGGTGAGGACCACGGCCTTCACCCGCGCGGGCGGGGCTGAGAAAAAACCGTCGAGCGCGGCGAGAAGCTGGTCGTTCATCGCGTTGCGCTTGCCGGGCCGGTTCATCGTCACCGTCGCGATGCCGTCGTCGGAGACCGCAATCTGGAGAAGGTCGGCGTTCATGTCTTGGTCCTGTCGGTCTCTTTTAAACGTTTTGGTGCAGAACTGTTATGCAACATAACTATCTGGCGTGCAAGGGCCCGTCTCGCTGTACTCGGCGGTGTGCCCGATCCTGACCCCCGTCAGGGGATCAGGAACAGGGTGATGGCTGGGAACAGGACCAGGAGCGCGACCCGGACCAGGTCCGAGGCGATGAAATAGAGCACCGCCTTGTAGGTCTGGACGATCGGCGTGGTGCGGTCCATCGCGTTGATGATGAACAGGATCATGCCCACCGGCGGGGTGATGAGCCCGACCTCGACCACGATCAGCACGAGAATGCCGAACCAGATCGCCGTGCGCTCCAGGCCGATGGCGTTGGCGCGGGCTTCGGTGAAGCGCACGCCAAGTTCGCCGGCGAGCTGGCGCGGCACTTCGGCGCCCTGCGCCATCAGGGCCTGGATCTGGTCGATGACATCCTGGGCAACCCCGTCCGCCGCGCCCGACGCAATCGCATCGCGGATCATGTCGTGCTGCATCGCGACGAAATCGACCATGCCGAAATCGAGCACCGAGATGATCGGGTAGAAGATCGGTATGGTAAGCAGGATCATCGACAGGCTGTCCA
>JAGRMP010000397.1:3183-3408 GCA_020441225.1 Maritimibacter sp.
ACAGGATGATGATGAGCACGGTCCACGGGCTGAAGCCCTGGGTCACCACCCAGTCGGCCATGGTCTGCGGCACCTGGGTGACGGCGAGGAAGCCGTTGTAGAAGGCGGCGCCGAGGACGATGAAAAAGATCATCGCGGTCGAGCGCGCGGTGGCGGTGAAGGAGCCGAGCAGCGATTTGAAGTCGAGCCCGCGGTTGGCAAAGGCGATGATGCCGGTGCCGAGCG
>JAGRMP010000398.1 GCA_020441225.1 Maritimibacter sp.
CGGCGCGGTGACCATCACCGACTGACTGCGGACCTGAGGTAGGCGGGGCAGCGACACTGCCCCGCCGAGCCATCGCACCGCCGGGGGAAGTATCACGACCCGCACCAAACGCCAGAACGAACGCTCGCGCCCAGACCTTCAGGGACAACTGGAGGCGGCGGACTCAGCGGAAGAACGCGACGTGGGGATCGGAATAACCATGATCGATGCCGATGTTGCGGCGCTGAACGATGGTCTCGGACGCGTCCATCAATCCGGGTCTGCGAGCACCCCATAGAGCGCCGGGTCGCGTCCGAGTGCAGCGGGCACGACGGGCACGCGGAAGATGTCCGGTTCCGCCGCGAGGTGGCGCTCGACCATGTCTCGGTATCCCGCGGCAAGGCCGATGCTGCCGCCGAGCGCGATGCGGTCGAGATCAAGGATGGATTTCAGGTTCGCGCAGAGCTCGGCGACGGCGGCGGCACTGGTCTCGATCAGAGCGCTGGCCCAGGCTGCGTCCGCAAGGTGGGCATCGTAGACCTCTTTCGCGGTAAGTCCGGGGTGGCCGGCGGCGTTGGCGTAGGCGGCGATGGCCCGCCCACTCGCGCGGCTTTCCACCGTGCGCATCCGGCCCGAGCCACAACGGCGATCGGCGAGGGAGGACGTGGTGAAACCGACGTGCCCGGCGAGCCCCGAGGCCGAGGTCACCGGTGCACCGTTCACGATCAGCCCGCCACCGACCCCGGTCGAGACGGTGACGAAGGCGAAGTTGCGCGTCCCGCGTCCCGCGCCGTATTGCAACTCGCCGATCGCGGCGGCGGTGGCGTCGTTTTCGACCCGCACCGGGCGATCGAGCCGTTCGCTGAGCAAAGCCCGCAGCGGCACGCGGGTGACCCGGGCGAGAGTCTCGGTGTTGAGCGCGTGCCAACACCCCTCGGCATCGACCCGCCCGGCCACGGCGACGCCGACATGCTCATTGGCTGCGAGCCCGATGTCGTCGAGCAGGGCCACAATCGCGCCTATCTGCGCCTCGGCGCTCGCCGCACCGTCGGTCGCCACCACCTGGGTGTCGGCGATTGTGCCATCGCGTAACCGCAGGGCGGCGATCTTGGTGCCGCCGAAATCGACCGCCACGCCGCTTGGGCCGGAGAGGATCGCCTCACCCACGGTCATGGGCGCCCGCCTGCACCGCGATGGCGAACCAGCCGGTGATGTGCTCGACCCGGGTGATGGCCGAGCCCACGGTCACGCAGGCTGCGCCCTTTGCCATCGCCTGTCGGGCAAGCTCGGGGCTGTTCAACCGCCCTTCGGCCATGACGAATGCCCCGAGCCCAGCGAAGGCCCGGATCAGCTCGAAGTCAGGTTCCGCAGTCGGCGTGGCGATGTCGTAGGCATAGCCCGAAAGCGTGGTGCCGAGAATGGCGGCGCCTTCCGCGAGGGCTCGCTTCCCGTCGTCCAGCCGCGCGCTATCGGCCATCGCGATCTTGCCGGCGGCAGCGATCGATTGCACCAGCGCGGCGGTTTCAACCGGCCGTGGGCGCCGGGTCGCATCATAGGCAATGATATCGGCGCCCGCCGCTGCCAGCGCTGCGACGTCCTCGGTGAAAGGCGTGATGCGCACCGGGCTGGTATCAAGATCGCGTTTCACGATGCCGATGATCGGGAGCGTCGTGACCGGGCGGACGGCCGCGAGGTTGTCGAGCCCCTCGATCCTGAGTCCCGTGGCGCCGCCCGCCTCGGCGGCGAGTGCCATCGCGGCGACGATACGCGGGTCGTCCATCGGCCCGTCGTCCACCGGCTGGCAGGAGACCACGAGGCCGTTCTTCAGTCTGTCCAGGACGTTCATTCCGAGCTCCGGTTCGGCTGGCCCGTGCGGGCCGGTGCCGGCAGGCGGTTGCGATAGGCCCGGGCCAGGTGCGTCTCCATCACGGCCATCGCCCGCTCGCTGTCGCCGACGGCGATCGCTTCGAAGATCTGCCGGTGTTCTTCGTAGCTTTCGCGGTTGCGGTCTTCGTGTGCGGTGCCGGGGGACCTGCTCGCGAGCATCCGGCCCACGTAGCGGTCGTGCAGTTCCAGAATCAGCGGGTTCTGCACCACCGAGACGATCGTGCGGTGGAAATCGGCGTCGGCCCGGGCGAAGGCGTCGTCGTCATCGAGGGCGGCAAAGCAGCGTTCCAGCGCCCGATGGATCTGCGTCACTTCCAGGTTGGACGCCTCCCGCGCCGCCTGCCGCACGGCCCCGACCTCGATGAACTGCCGGATCTGGTCGAGATGCGCCATGGTCTCGGCGCCGCCGAGCATGTCGGCAAGCTCGCGCCCGGCCGTGTCGAAGACCGACGAAAGCGTAGGTTTCTGTGCTCGCGGACGGCGGGTGGCCTCGAGCGAGGCGAATCCACGGGCGTGGAGCATCTGCAATGAGGTGCGGATGGTCGGGCGCGATACGCCGAACCGCTCGCAGAGCTCGCGCTCGGGGGGCAGGGGCGCGCCGACTGCGATTGTGCCATCGCGAATCTCCGCGACCAGGACCGACGCGATCCGGTCCGGGGCGAGCTGTTGATCCGGGGGCATGCGAGATTCATTCGGCATGTTTTTTGGTTATACAAAAATTGACATTTGGTCAATTAAATGGGCATTTTCGGGTTCATTTTTTTGAGAATCTGGCGTATCAGAGTCATGAAGCCAACTGAAATCAACTTTGGTAATACCAAATGAAGATCCTGATCTTCGACACCGCGGAGCATGCTGCCGACCGGGTTGCGCAGGAAATCGTGGCGACGGTGAGCGCCAGACCCGGCGCCGTGCTCGGCCTGGCCACGGGGGGAACGATGCCACCGGTCTACCGGCGGCTCGCGGAGGCCCGGCTCGCCGGAGCGGTCTCCTTTTCGCGCGCGACCAGTTTCAATCTCGACGAATATGTCGGGTTGGCGCCGGACCATCCGTGTTCCTACCGCCATTTCATGACTGAGCAGCTCTTCAAACAGGTGGACTTCGCCCCGGAGCGGACCCACCTCCCGAGGGGCGATGCACCCGATCCGGTGATCGAAAGCGCCCGTTATGAAGCGTTGATCCGAAGCGCCGGGCCGATCGGCCTGCAACTCCTGGGCCTGGGCGGCAACGGCCATATCGGCTTCAACGAACCGACCTCGAGCCTCGGCTCGCGCACCCGGATCAAGACGCTGACCGCCGCCACCCGCGACGCCAACCGGCGGTTCTTCGCCCCCGGCGAAGAGCCACCGAAATATGCAATCACCGTCGGAATCAAGACGATCCTCGAAAGCCGTGCAATCATGCTCCTGGCCACGGGGGCGGCCAAGGCCGACGCGGTCGCCGCTATGATCGAAGGTCCCCTTGGCGCTCATTGCCCGGCCACCGCGTTGCAGCTCCACCCCGAGGTGACGGTTGTGCTCGACCAACTGGCCGCCAGCAAGCTTGCGCTCAAGGAATACTATTTCGAGGTCCACCCGGATGGCCGGGAGAGCATCTTTGGCTGATCCGGCCCGGGATATCACGATCGGTGCGCGCCGGCTGTTCGACGGTGTGGCCCGATCTCCGCTGGAGGACGTGGCGGTCCGCATCGAGGGCGGCCGGATTCGTTCGATTGCGCCGCTCACGGGAAACCCCTCGCAGATTGCCTTTCGCGCCGACATCGTCTGCCCCGGCTTCGTCGACTTGCAGATCAACGGAGCCAACGACGTCCAGTTCAACGACACACCGTCGGCCGAGGGGATCGTCGCGATAGTCGAGGGTGCGCGGCAGGGTGGCACGGCCCACATCCTGCCAACCTTCATCACCGATGCGGACAGTCGCTACCGTGCGGCGGTTGCCGCGGTCCGCGAGGCGCGCGCCCTGGGTGTGCCCGGCGTGTTGGGGATCCATCTCGAAGGGCCGTTCCTCTCGCCGGATCGCCCCGGCATTCATCCGCCGGACTGCATCCGGCCAATGGAAGAGGACGACATCGCTTTTCTCTGCGCGGCCGATTGCGGGGCTCTGCTGCTCACGCTGGCGCCGGAACGGGCGCCGGAGGGGGCGATCCGACGCCTGGCTGAGGCCGGCGTGACGGTGTTCGGTGGGCACACCGCGGCGGACTTCGACGAGATTACCCGAGCCTGCAACGAAGGGCTCAGGGGCGCGACACACCTGTTCAACGCGATGTCGCAGCTCGGGTCGCGCAGCCCCGGGGTTGTTGGCGCGGTGCTTCAATCTGAGGATCTCTTCGCCGGGATCATCGCCGATGGCATCCATGTCCACTTCGCCAATCTCGCTCTCGC
>JAGRMP010000399.1 GCA_020441225.1 Maritimibacter sp.
GGCAAAAGGAAACCTACCTCAACGCCACCGGCGAAAAGCAACTGCTCGAAACCAGCCGGCTCTGCTACGCCTCGCTGTTCGCCGACCGGGCGATTTCCTATCGCAACGTCCAGGGCTTCGATCACCTCGACGTCGCCCTCTCGATCGGCGTGCAGCTCATGGTCCGCTCCGATATCGGCGGCTCGGGGGTGATGTTCTCGATCGACACCGAGACCGGCTTCCCGAAATCGATCCTGATCAACGCCGCCTGGGGGCTCGGCGAGAACGTGGTGCAGGGCGCGGTCACGCCCGACGAATACCAGGTCTACAAGCCCTTCCTCGACAACAAGAAACTGCGTCCGATCATCGAAAAACGCCTCGGGGCAAAAGAGATCAAGATGATCTACTCCGAAGACCCGAACGAGATGACGAAGAACGTGCCCACTTCGAAGAAGGAAAAGGAAAGCTGGGTACTGTCGGACGACGAGATCCTCGAACTTGCCCGCTACGCCAAGACCATCGAAGAGCACTACAAGTGCCCGATGGACATGGAATGGGCGCGTGACGGGGTCAACGGCGGCATCTACATCGTCCAGGCCCGGCCCGAAACGGTGCAGTCGCGCGCGCAAGCGGGCGCGATGAAACGCTTCACCGTGAAGGACCACGGCAAGGAAATCCTGCGCGGGATCTCGGTCGGCGGCGCGGTGGCCACGGGCACGATCTCGCTGATCGAAGACGTCAAGGACATCGACAAGTTCGTCGACGGCTCGATCCTCGTCACCACCATGACCGACCCCGACTGGGTGCCGATCATGAAAAAGGCGAAAGCGATCATCACCGACGCGGGCGGGCGTACCTCCCACGCCGCGATCATCTCGCGCGAGCTCGGCGTGCCGGCCATCGTCGGCTGCGGCGACGCGACCCATGTGCTGCACGACAAGCAGGACGTGACCGTGGACTGCTCGAAAGGCGACGCCGGCCTGATCTACGAAGGCTTTGCCGAGTACACCGTCGAAGAGCTCGATCTGACCCACGTGCCGGAAACCGACACCAAGATCATGCTCAACCTCGCCAACCCGACCACGGCGGCCCGCTGGTGGCGTCTGCCGGTCGACGGAGTCGGCCTCGCGCGGATGGAATTCGTGATCGACAACTCGATCGTCGCCCACCCGCTGGCGCTGCTGCACTTCGATAAGGTGAAAAAGGAGAAAGACCGCAAGGCCATCGAAGAGCTGACCAAGGGCTACGACGACAAGGCCGAGTTCTTCATCGACAAGCTGTCGCGGGGCCTGAGCCGGATCGCGGCGCTGGTGTACCCCAACAAGGTCATCGTGCGCATGTCGGACTTCAAGACCAACGAATACGCCGGCCTCGTGGGCGGGCGCCAGTTCGAACCGGTCGAAGAAAACCCGATGATCGGCTACCGCGGCGCCTCGCGCTACTATTCCGAAAGCTACAAGGAAGCCTTCGGCCTCGAATGCAAGGCGATCAAGCGGCTGCGCGAAGAGATGGGGTTCGACAACGTCACCATCATGATCCCGTTCTGCCGCTCGCTGGAAGAGGCCGACAAGGTG
>JAGRMP010000400.1:0-8145 GCA_020441225.1 Maritimibacter sp.
CGATCACCAGCCGCGAGAAATTGCCCAGCACGACCGGCGCGCCCAGGAGTTCGCCCAGGCCGATCGAGACCCCCGCCGCGCCCGGGTCCCAGGCGATGTGCCGCGCCATGTCGGCGTCGGAAAGCCCGAGCGACCCGCCGCCGATCTCCGGCGGCACGGCGTTGGAGGCATGGTCGCAGGCGACGAGCCAGCGGCTGTCGCGGTCGTCGCCGATGATGTGGAAGGGCGGGTGTGTCATGGGGCCGTTTTTTCTTTCGAACCTCAGGCGTTGTAGGCGAGCCACGGCCAAAGCGCCAGTTGCGACCCCCAAGTTTTTGGGGCATAGAAACCCCAACGCCCTGTGACCGCTAACACCGGGCCGCTCCATTCTTGTGGCCGTCACCGGCGGTCCTCCCAAAACGAAGGACGAAGGCATGCACCGCCGTCGCAACGTCAAGATCGTGGCCACGCTTGGCCCGGCCTCCAACGATTACAAAACCATCCGCGCCCTGTTCGAGGCCGGTGCAGACGTGTTTCGCCTCAACATGTCCCACGGCACCCACGAGGAGCACCGCGAGCGGTACGATATCATTCGCGCGGTCGAGGCCGACACCGGCCGGCCGATCGCGATTCTCGCCGACCTCCAGGGGCCGAAGCTGCGCTGCGGTACCTTTGCCGCCCATGGCGCTGAACTCGAAGAGGGCGAAATGTTCCGTTTCGACCTCGACGACAAGCCGGGCGACCACACCCGCGTGCAACTGCCGCACAAGGAAATCTTCGACGGTATCGAAGTCGGCACCCACCTTCTGATCAATGACGGCAAGATCCGGATGAAGGTCGTCGAACACGGCGAGGATTTCGCCAATTGCGAGGTCGTCGTCGGTGGCACGATCTCCGACCGCAAGGGCGTGAACGTGCCCGACGTGCTCTTGCCGATCGCCGCGCTCACCGAAAAGGACCGGCGCGATCTCGAGTTTGCCTGCGAGCTCGGCGTCGACTGGCTGGCGCTCAGCTTCGTGCAGCGCGCCGAAGACGTCGCCGAGGCCCGCCGCCTTGCCAACGGCCGCGCCGCGGTGCTGTCCAAGATCGAAAAACCCTCCGCGGTCAAGGCCTTCGAAGAGATCCTGGCAGTGTCCGACGGGATCATGGTGGCCCGCGGCGACCTCGGCGTCGAACTGCCGGTGCAGGCGGTGCCGCCGATCCAGAAGCGGCTCGTGCACATGTGCCGCGCCGCCGCCAAGCCGGTGATCGTCGCCACCCAGATGCTCGAAAGCATGATCGAAAGCCCGATGCCCACCCGTGCCGAAGTCTCGGACGTGGCGACGGCGATCTACGAGGGCGCCGACGCGGTGATGCTCTCGGCCGAATCCGCCGCCGGCAACTATCCGGTCGAGGCGGTCTCGACCATGGCCGCGGTGGCGCAGTCGGTCGAGACCGACGAAACCTACCGCCGGGTGCTCGAAAACAGCCGTATCTTCCAGCGCCGCACCGTCGCCGACGGCATCGTCTCGGCGGCGCGCGAGATCGCTGTCTCGACCGACATCCGCGCGATCTGCTGTTTCACCCAGTCGGGGACAACGGCGCTCCTTGCCGCGCGCGAACGGCCGCAGGTGCCGATCCTCGCGCTTACCCCGCTCGAGCGCACCGCGCGGCGGCTGTGCCTGTCCTGGGGCATTTCGTGCCATTTGATCCAGGGCGAGGTCGACCGGTTCAAACAGGCGGTGGTCTCCGCGGCCCGGGCGGCACGCGAGTCGGGCCTGGCGGACGACAGCGACCAGATCGTCCTGATCGCCGGTGTGCCCTTCAACGTGCCGGGGACGACCAACATCCTGCGTGTCGCCCCCTGCGCAGAACGCTTGATCTTCGCGACCGACCCGGAATAGGTTTTGTTTGGGGTGGGGGCAATGCCGGGCGACCGGCACCACCAAGAGGGCCCCGGCGGATGCCTTACGACCTGTTTCTCATCATCGGCCTCGTCATTGTCGTCCTGTCGATTCCGGCGATCTTTTCAGCTGTCTCCGACGGTCATGCGCCGCGCGTTCCCGCGGTCGTCATCCTGATCGGCGGCGGCCTCGTGACCTTCGCGGCCACGCAAAAGCCCGGCGGTTACGAGCTGACCCAGATCCCCAACGTCTTCATCGACGTCGTGTCGCAGATCATCCGCTGACGCGGACGGCAGGCCCGGAGCGGGACGGGCGCAGGGCGGGCAGGGCGCTGCGCCGCCCCGGGATCGCCCGCCGTCACCACATGCTGGTCTTGGCCCGCGCCGCCCAGCCCGCGTCGTATGCTGCGCCATCGAACCCCGCCTTGGCGTCGGCCAGCATGTCGCCGACGCTCGGCAGGCCCTCCGACATGTCGCCCTGCGACCAGAGTTCGGCGCGCATCAGCGCCCGGGCGCATTGCCCGTAGACCTCTTCGACACTGACCACGATCACCGTCCGGGGATGCCTGCCCTGCTGTTCGAACCGCTCGACCAGCGCCGGATCGGCCGAGACCGCGGCCCGCCCGTTCACCCGGATCACGTTGTTCGATCCGGGGATGAAGAACATCAGCGCGATCCGTCCGTCGCGGACGATGTTTCTGAGCGTGTCGATCCGGTTGTTGCCGCGCCAGTCCGGCAGCAGCAGCGTCTTCGCATCGGCGATCTCCACCACCGGGCCTTCGTCGCCCCGGGGCGAGCCGTCCACGCCCTCGGGCCCCACGGTCGAGATCACCACGAAGCGGCTCCGTGCGATCCAGTCCCGGTAGGACGGCGTCAGATACCCGGTGACCTTGACCACCGCCGCTTCGGGCGGGGCCCCGTAGAGCGCTTCCAGCGCCGCGACCGTTTCAATCTTTTCCATCGTCGAACTCCGTAAATCCCGCCTCGGCCATCAGCCGGTCCGAGCGCGTCTCGACCGCCGCTTCGAGCCGCTCCATGAACGCCCCCATCTCCAGCCCCGGCTCGATTGCGGGCAGAAACTCCACCACCGCCAGCCCCGGCAGACGCATGATCCCGTGGCGTTTCCAGAACACGCCCACGTTGGTCGCGGCCGGGATCACCGGCTGCCCGGTCTCGCGGTAGAGCACGCCGGCACCGATCTTGTAGGGCAGCCGCGCCCCCGCAGCCACCCGGGTGCCCTGCGGAAAGATGATGAGCTGCCCGGGCCGGGTCCGCCCCTCCATCACATCCGCCAGCATCTTTTTCACCGCCGTGCTGCGCTTGCCCCGGTCCACCGGGATGCAGCCGATCCGGCGCGCATAGAAGCCGACGATCGGCGTATAGACGAGTTGCTTTTTCATGATGAACTTGGGCCGCGGCACCGCCGAGATGATCATGATGATGTCGAAGAAACTCTGGTGTTTCGAAGCGATGATGACCTCGCCTTCGGGCGGCGTCCCGCGGATCTCGGAGCGCAAGCCCACGATTACCCGCGCCGCCCAGCGCACGAAGCGGCAATAAACGTTCACCCCGTGAAACGCGGCGTTCTCGGTGAACAACGCCGGCAGCAGGTAGACCACCGCGAGCACCGCCATGGACAGATACATGACCGCGATGAACACAAGCGAGCGCAGGGCCTGGAGGGCTGTTGTCATGGGCGTTCCCTCAACGTGGAAAAGGCGGCGCGACGGGTGGCGAGAAAGGCGGTGACGGCGGCGAGCGGCGGGATCGCGAGCGGCCAGAGCCAGTCGAGCCCGGCAAAGCCGAGCCCGGTCAGAAACCCGCCCGCCGGGTCGCCCGACGGCATCAGCGCCACCGCGATCATCCCCGCCGCCGTGCCCGCCGCCGCACCGGCGAGCGCGCGCAACGTGTAGCGGCGCACAAAGGCGCGGGCGATGTAACTGTCGCGGGCGCCGACGAGCCGCAGCACGTCGATCACCTGGGCATTGGCCGCGAGCGCGGCGGCGGCGGCCAGGGTGATGATGACCGCGGTGGTCGCGGCGATCAGCACCAGCGCGGCGAGGCCGAACAGCCGGATCCGCTCCGCCGCCGCGACCAGCGGCGCGCGCCAGCGGGCGTGGTCGTCGAGCACCGCGCCGGGGGCCTCGCCCGCGAGCCGGGCGCGCAGCCCGGCGCTGTCGTAGCCTTCGGGCGTCTCGGTGATGGCGATCAGTTTCGGCACGGGCAACGCGTCGAGCGGCAGATCCGGCCCGAACCAGGGTTCGAGCAGCGCGCGCTGGTCGTCGTCCGACAGCACCTGCGCTTCGGCGATCCCGGGCGTCGTGCGCAGTACCGCCATTACCGCCGCGACCTGGGTTTCCACCTGGCCATCGGGGGCCGAGACCCGCACCGTGGCGCTCTGGGCGAGCGCGTCGCTCCAGCTGTCGGCGATCCGCCCCGTCG
Source organism: Maritimibacter sp. (assembly GCA_020441225.1). Next base: position 4,304 of record JAGRMP010000400.1, read on the forward strand.
CCAGCATCAGCGCCAGCGCGAAAACGGCGAGAAACCCCATCGCCGCCGCGGCGAAGATGGTGAGCTTGGCGGTGAACCCGGTGGGCGGCACCACCCGGTCGGCCTGCCGGTCGCCCGCGATCAGCGCCATCGCGTTCGACACCGCGCTCACAGATCCGCCCCCGCGAGCTGCACCCGGTGTTTGGCGATCCGCAGCACCCGAGCCTGGAGCTGCGCCTTGGTCGAGCGGATCAGGTTGAGGTCGTGGGTCGCGATCATCACCGTCTTGCCCATGCGGTTGAGCTCGACCATGAGCTGCAACAGCCGGATCGACATGTCCCAGTCGACATTGCCCGTGGGCTCGTCGGCCAAAATCACCTCCGGGCTCATGATGATCGCCCGCGCCAGTGCCGCGCGCTGGCGTTCGCCGCCCGACAGCTCCGGCGGCAGGCTGTCCTTCTGCCGCGCAAGCCCCACCCAGGTGAGCAGGTCGTCGATCTCGCCCGCATCCACCTTCCGTCCCGAGACGGTGAGCGGCAGGGCGACGTTCTCGGTGACGGTCAGATGGTCGAGAAACCGCTGGTCCTGGTGCACCACGCCGATCCGCCGCCGCGCCAGCGCCAGCGCGTCGCGGCTCATCCCGCGCACGTCCTCGCCGAACAGCGCCACCCGGCCCTGCGTCGCGGTCAGGGCGCCGTAGCACAGCCGCATCAGCGTGGTCTTCCCCGCGCCCGACGGGCCGGTCAGAAAGTGAAACGACCCAGGCTCCAGCGTCAGCGAGACATCGCCCAGAATCGCGACATTGCCGTAACCGTAGGTGACTTCGTCCAACTCGATCACGCGGTGCGGCTCCCCTGCCAGATCTGTCCCGGATACCTGCCCCAAATACCCACCCCGGTCTTGCGCCGGTCGCGACTGTTTTGCCCCAGCCCAACAATTGTTGCAATCGGAGGATTGCAAAGGTTTGATTTTGGGTGTTTCCCTGCACATAATAAACCCCGGGGGCATGGATTTGACTGCGGGGGCGAGGCCGAAGGAGCGAGGATTGGATGCGTCTGGTTTGTCCGAACTGTGGTGCGCAATACGAAGTGGACGATCGCGTCATCCCTGACAGCGGCCGCGATGTTCAGTGTTCGTCCTGCGGACATGCCTGGTATCAGATGCCTGCGGGCGTGGAAGCGGCAGAGGCGCCATTGCCCGACGAGATCGCGGACGAGATCGCCGACGAGACCGAAGACGGTTTCGGCGCCGAGGACGAGAGCGACGATTTCGAGCCCGAAGCCGGCCCCGACCCCGAGCCCGAACCTGAACCCGAGACGGAGCCCGAGCCAGAACCCGATACGGAAGAGGCCCCGGTCGTCCCCGCCGAAGCGGCGACCGAAGACGCCACACCGTCGACCCCTGCTGCGCCCGAAGCCCCCGCCGCGGACGAGAACGCCGACGAGAACGGGGACGACGACGACGAGGACGAAGAGGACGAAGACGCGGGCCCGCCGCCCAGCGTCGAGGGCGTGACGCCGCCCAAGCGCGATCTCGACCAGAACCTGCGCGCGATCCTGCAGGAAGAGGTCGCCCGCGAAATGGCGGCGCGGGCCTCCGACACCGGGCAGACGGTGATCGAAACGCCGCTGACCCCGGGCGGGACGGACACGCCCGCCGAGGACACCAGCGACCTCGAGCTGATCCGCGACCCGTCGCAACCGTCCGACGACGACACCCTTCCCGATAGTGGCGCTGACGTTGGGCCGGCCCCGACCCCGGACCGCGTCGACGTCTTCGCCGCCGCCCCGGACGTCGCCGCCGCGCCCGACAGGGCCTCGCGCAAGGATCTGTTCCCGGACATCGAGGAGATCAATTCGACCCTCGACAGCCACGGTCTGGAAGACGAGGACGAGGACGAGACCGACGCCGACGAGCGCAGCGGTTTCAGCCGGGCTTTTCTCACGGTCATCGCCATCGCCGCACTGCTGCTGGCGCTCTATCTCGCTGCGCCCAAACTTGCCGCCAGCGTTCCCGCGCTGGAACCCGCGCTGTCGGCCTATGTCGGCGCGATCAACGGCCTGCGGGGGATGTTCTCGGGCCTGATCTAGCATCGGGCCGGTCAGGTTGCAGACCCCGGCCGCGGGCCGGGCCGCGCGCCCGTCCGGCGATCAGAACAGATCCAGCAGCCGCTTGAGGTATTCGCGCTCCAGCTCCGGCCGGTCGGTCTCGCCCGAGCGGCGGCGCAGCTCTTCCATCAGCTCCTGGGCCCGGCGGTACACGTCTTCGCGCTCGGCAAGCGGCCCGTCGTCGGCGAGCGACCCGGTGTCGCCCGGGGTGCGGCCGAGCGGATCGGCGCGGCGCTGACCCTGCGGCTGGCCGCCCAGCTCGCCCTGGTCGCCCGGCTGGTTGTTCTGCGCCTGCTGGCGCATCCCCTCCTCGATATTGCGCATGCCCTCGCGCAGCGCTTCCATCGCTTCCGCCTGGCGGTCGAGCGCGCCCGAAGTGTCGCCCCGTTCCAGCGCATCCGCCGCCTGGTCCATCGCCCGGCCCGCGCGGTCGAGCGCCTCGCGCGCCGCATTGCCCTCGGGCGTGCCGGCGCCGGGCAGGTTGTTGCGCTGGCGCCGCAGCTCGTTTTCGAGCGCGCGCTGCCGGTCGGCGAGGCTGCCTTGCGCCCCGGGATCCTCGCCCTGGCCATCGCCGCCGATGCCGGTGTCGTCGCCGGGCCGGTCGCCCTGCTGGCCCTGGCCCTGTTGCTGGCCTTGCTGTCCCTGACCTTGCTGCTGCCCCGGCTGCTGCCCCTGTTGCCCCTGCTGCTGCCCCTGTTGGCCTTGCTCCCCCTGCTGGCCCTGCTGCCCGGGCTGTTCGCCGCCGCGCTGGCGCTGCAGATCGCGGAACGCCTCGTCCGACAGCCCCTGCTGTTCGCGCAATGTGTCGGCGAGCCCTTCGAGCGCCTCCTGACCCTGCCCCTGGCCCTGCTGGCCCGAGGCGCCTTCGGTCATCTGCATGTTCTCCATCATCTGCTGCAGCATATCGAGCAACTGCTGGGCCTCTTCCATCCGGCCCTGCTCCATCAGCTCCTGGATCCGGTCCATCAGCTCCTGCAGGTCCTGCTGGGTCATCTCCATCTGCTGGCCCTGGTCGGGCTCGTCGGTCCGGTTCTCGGGCTCGCGGCGGGCGAGCTCGTCCATGTAGTTGCGCATCGCCTCGCGGTATTCGTCCATGAGCTGGCGCAGCTCCTCGGGCGTCGCGCCCTGGCGCATCGCCTCGGCCAGCCGCTCGCGCGCGCGCCGCAGCGCCTCCAGCGCATCCGCCAGAGCCCCGTCCTCGATCTCGATGGCGAGTTCCCACAGCGCCTGCGCCGCTTCGTCGCGCCCGGCCGAGGCCAGCATCGGGTCTTCCAGCGTCTTGATCGCCGAACGCAGCCGCAGGTATTGCCCGTCCGCCGGAAACAGATCGTCCGGCCGGTTCGAGATCGCACGCAAGAGCCGTGCGGCCCGCGGCGCGTTCTCCTGGCTCCACAAGATGTCGCGGCGCTGTTCGACGATGGCGCGCGCAAGCGGGTGCAGGAACCGGCGGCCGGGCAGGGTGATCTCGACCGGCGCGCTTGTCCCCGCCTGCCCGGCGGCGTCGAAAGCGGTAAAGCTCAGCGCCACCGGCAGCTCGGCCCAGGGGTGCTCGGCGAGGTTCTCGACCAGCAATTCCTCGACCCGGTCGCGGTCGCCGCGATAGGGCATCGGCAAATCGACGACGATGGCGTCGCGCGGCTCGGGCTCCACCTCCAGCCCGTAGCGCCGCTCGACCCGCCCGAGGTCCAGCACGATCTCGGCGCTGCCCGCGGTCACGCCGTAATCGTCGGTCGCGGCGAAGGGCAGGCGCATCTC
>JAGRMP010000400.1:8164-9514 GCA_020441225.1 Maritimibacter sp.
CCGCCACCTCGATGGCCGGGGCGGCATCGGGGATCGCGGCGATCTCCCAGCGGTCGCCGCCGATCTCGATGAAGCCGTCGCCGTCGATCTTGAAGGCGCGGGTGGGGGTGGGCTCCTCGGGCAGCGCCGCGGGATCGGAATAGCTCTCGGTGATCGTGAGCGCATCGACCCGTCCGTAGAGCCGCAGCGTCACCAGCGCGCCGGTGGGCACGGCGAGCGTGCCCGGCGGCTGGTCGGAGAGATAAAGCGTCGGCCGTCCGGTATAGGCGGGCGGCTCGATCCAGCCCTCCCAGCTCGTCTCGGCAATCGCCGCCTCGGCGCCGCCCGGCATCAGCGCGGCCAGATCGCCCCTGTGGGTGCCCGCGCCGAACAGGAGCGCCGTCGCCAGCGCCGTCGCCGCGATCAGCCGCAGTGCATAGGGGTCGGCCCCCGCGAGGCGCGGCTTTGGCGGCACCGCACGCACGGCATCGAGCCGCGCCGCCGCCCGCGCCCGGTGCGCCTCCCACACGGCGCGGGACGCGGCATCCCCGGCGCCGATCGCCTGCACGTCGCCAAGCGTCGCGATCGGCGTGCCCACAAGCGTGGCGTCGAGCCGCGCCAGCGCCGCTTCGCGCGACACCGGACGATACCGGCGGATGCCGAGGACCAGGGTCACCAGCGCGGCGAGCCCGAACCCGGCGATGAGCGCGGAGCTCAGCCAGCCCGGCCAGCGCGCCAGCCCGCCCGAGAGCAGGACCGCCGCCAGCGCCACCGCGGCGGTGAGAAACGGCCAGTAGGCCCGCGCCAGATGCTCCACGACCAGCCCCGCCCGGGTCAGCCGCAAAGGCCACCTGAGCCGGTCCAGCGCCGCCCGGGTCAGGAGCGGGTCGGTCATCGCAGAATGTCGCACCTTGGGATCATGGCCGGAGACTACCGCGCGCACGCGCCGCTTCCTAGGGCGATGCGCTCTACTGGCGGCAAAGTGAAGAACCCCGCCGCCGGGCCTCGCCCGCGCGAAAAGAAGTTAGCGCTAGCATCAATAATGACAATATCTTACCACCCTGTGCGAGCTCGCACAAAGTTCGCGCACCTTCCGGCCGCCCCCTTTTTCTTGGTTCAAATCCTCCCGGGGGTTTGGGGGCAGAGCCCCCGATCGCGCAAGCGAACCCGCCGCCCCCGGCCTCAGAGCCAGTCCGGCATCGTGTCGCGCGCCAGCATCTCGTCATAGGTGGGCCGCGCCCGGATCACCGCAAACTGGTCGCCGTCCACCAGCACTTCCGGGATCAGGGGCCGCGAGTTGTATTCCGACGACATCACCGCGCCATAGGCCCCCGCCGAGCGAAAGGCGATCAGGTCTTCCGGGCCCACCGG
>JAGRMP010000400.1:9527-9691 GCA_020441225.1 Maritimibacter sp.
GCGAAAGTGTCGCCGCTTTCGCAGACCGGCCCGACGATGTCGTAGACCGCCTGTTCCACCCCCGGTTCGGGGGCCACAACGGGGACGATGTCGTGATGCGCCTCGTACATCGCCGGGCGGACGAGATCGTTCATCGCCGCGTCGAGGATCAGGAAATCGCGCCC
>JAGRMP010000401.1 GCA_020441225.1 Maritimibacter sp.
CGAAATCGCCGTCCCAGGCGACGCCCAGATCGGCGCCGGCGGCCACCACCGCCTCGGCGGTCACCGGCTGGTTCTCAGTGAGCAGCGGGTTGGGGATGCCGTTCGGAAAGCTGCCGTCCGGGTCATGATGCAACCGCACCACCTCCAAAGGCGCGCCCGCCGCTTTCAGCGCCGAAAACAGCGCGTCGAAGGTCGGTCCCGCCGCGCCGTTGCCGGCATTGACCAGGATCTTCAAAGGCTTCAGCGCCGCCACATCGACAAAGGACATCACCCGCGCCACATAGGCCGCACGTGCCCCCTCGGCCGGTACGATCCGGCCCGGCACCGCGGCAGGGGCAAACCCGCCCGCCTCGGCCAGCGCCTTCACCCGGGCAAGCTCGGTCGCCGGGTCCAGCGGCGCCGAACCCGCCTTGACCATCTTCATCCCGTTGTAATCCATCGGGTTGTGCGAGGCGGTGACGCAGATCCCGCCGTCGGCGCCGAAATGCGTGGTCGCGAAATACATCTCTTCCGTGCCCGACAGCCCGAGGTCCAGCACCTCCACCCCCTGCGCCACCAGCCCCTCGGCCACGGCGGCGGCGAGGCTCTCGGAACTCGCGCGGATGTCGCGACCCAGCACCACCCGTTTCGCGTCGAGCGCAACGGCGAAGCCCTGGCCGATCACCCGGGCGATGTCTTCGTCCAGATTGTCGCCCAGGCGCCCGCGGATGTCGTAGGCCTTGAAACAGCTCAGCTCGGTCAGCGTATCAGTCACGGGCATAAACGTCCTCGTAGCGGATGATGTCGTCTTCGCCCAGATAAGAGCCGGTCTGCACCTCGATCAGCACCATCGGCACCTTGCCCGGGTTGGCCATCCGGTGGACGGCGCCGAGCGGGATATAGACCGACTGGTTCTCGGTCACGAGCTGCACTCTGTCGTCAATGGTCACTTCGGCGGTGCCCGAGACCACGATCCAGTGTTCGGCGCGGTGGTGGTGCGACTGCAGGCTGAGCGCCGCGCCGGGCTTGACCACGATCCGCTTCACCTGGAAGCGCTCGGCCAGCACCAGGCTTTCGAACCAGCCCCAGGGCCGGTGATCCTTGGGAAAGGCCGTGGCCTGGTGTGCGCCCTTGTCCTTGAGCGCCGCAACGGCGGTCTTGACGTCCTGCGCGCGCTCCATGTCGGCCACCAGCACCGCGTCGCCCATCGCCACCGCGATCACGTTCTCCAGCCCCAGCCCGACGATTTCGAGGTTCTTGTCGTCGGAGCGCAGCAGGCTGTTTTGGCAGTCGATCGCCGTGGCATTGCCTGACAGCGCGACACCGTTCGCATCCGGCCCGGATTCGCGCCAGATCGCGTCCCAGCCGCCCAGGTCCGACCAACCGGCGGAATAGGGCACCACCGCCAGGTTGTCGGCCCGCTCCATCACCGCATAGTCGATCGAAATGTCCTGGGCGCCCGCCCAGGCCTCGGGATCGAGCCGGTGGAAGTCGAGATCGGGCCGGCCGCCCTCGATCGCGCGCGCCACCGGTTCGACCAGGTCGGGCGCATGGCGCATGAAGGCGTCGATGATCGCCTTGACCGAGAACAGGAAGATCCCGGCGTTCCACAGGTGCTTGCCACCCGCGACCATCGCCTGCGCCGCCTCCAGATCGGGCTTTTCGACGAAACGGACGAGGTCCATCACATGCGGGGCGCCCGGATCGTGGCTCTCGGCGAGTTCGAGATAGCCATAGCCGGTCTCGGCATGGTCGGGCGCAATGCCGAAGGTCACGAGCTTGCCCGCTTCCGCCGCCGGCACCCCGAGCGCGACCGCGGCACGAAACGCCTCCGGATCCGGCACCAGATGATCCGACGGCGCGACCAGCATCAGCGCGTCTTCGCCGCCGCCGGCGCGGTCGAGCCACAGCGCCGCCGCCAGCACGGCGGGGGCGGTATTGCGCCCTTCCGGCTCGATCAGGATCGCGCCGGGCCCGATCCCTGCGGCGGTGAGCTGCTCGCCGACGATAAAGCGGAAATCCGAATTGGTCAGCACCAGGGGGGCGGCATATCCGGGGCCGGACAGCCGCCGCGCCGAGGACTGGAAGGGCGTCACCTCGCCGATCAGCGGCACGAATTGTTTCGGATAGGATTTCCGCGACAGGGGCCACAACCGCGTTCCCGAGCCGCCCGCCAACAATACCGGTGTAATCATCATCTCAATTCCTGTCAGACCCCGATGGAAGGCTTCGCCGCGCGCCCGTTTCGGCCGGGTGGCGACCCCGCCCATCGTGTCATTCCTCTCGCCCCCACGGTGCCGCCAGTGACGCCGCCGCAGAGGAATACCTCGGTTGTCCCTACCCGGCCGCCGGCCGATCCGGGAACGGTCAGAGCGCTAGCATGCCGCCCGTTCAGCGACAACGCCGCAGCGCAGCTTTTCGCGCCCGGGAACAAACTGTTCTGCGTTCGTGGCAACAGTTTGACCCGCGTTTGTCGCGGATACGGAACTTCGAACCTTCCGTCGCCGCGCCGAAGACCGCCCCGATGCGCCTCCGGTCTGTCCGAAATCCACCGCGATCCGGGCAAGGGGACCGGTTTATTTCGCGCAGCACAGCGCCGGCATGGCAGCATTGACGGCCGTTTAAACTCCCCGGGACCGCCGCTGATTCCCGGCACTCTCCCGTTTCGCTTCGTTCAGTATATCTCGTGGCATATCTCGCGGCGAAATTCCGCTCACCGCCGCGCTGCGGGAGAGCGAGTCCGTCGCGCGCCGAGCGAGTTTCCCGGTCTCGCAATCGAAAACCGGCCGACAACCTGCCTCACCTTTAGCCGCAGGCACGATTCCACTGCTGATTGTTTGTGCGTCCCGCGCCTACGGACCTTCCGGACCGGTCGCGCGGCGTCCGGTATCGCCGTGCCGAATGTTCTTGAACGAACATCCTACATCGCAGGAATAGGGATCCAAGGCCGCAGAAACGAAGAGTTTGTTTCAAATTTCCGACATATTTCTATGTCCCCTATCGCCTGTGCGACTTCGGACACACCGACAACAGGGTAAGGCTTACCCGGACTTCACAATATCGGTTCCATGAGGTAGCACCGAACACATTAGGTGGGCTATGTCCGGGTGCTCGTTTCGGAAACCTTTTTGGATGGGTTTTGGGTGGGCAATTTGGATGTATCAGGTGGTAACAGGCATCATTTCGTAGTGAGGCGACAGTGAGCATAGATAGTCCGGCCGACGCCTTTGGCGCCTCGCCAAAGTTTAGCAGGATTTCAGGTCCGGTCGGAGGGTCTGTGGTGTTCTGGCGCGCCAAGCGCCTCGCCGACATCGTCGTAAGTCTGTGCCTGCTGCCCGCGGTCGCGATCGTCGCCTTTGCGCTGCTGCTGCTCAACCGCCGGTACAACCGCGGCCCGCTGCTCTACCGTCAGACCCGCATGGGCCAGGACCTGGCCCCGTTCACCGCGATCAAGTTCCGCTCGATGCAACCGGCCCCGGCGGTCACCCGCGCGGTCGACGACCCGATCGAAGCCGACCGGATCACGCCGCTGGGCCGGATCCTGCGCAAGAGCCGGATCGACGAACTGCCGCAGGTCGTCAACGTCCTGCGCGGCGAAATGAGCCTCATCGGCCCGCGTCCGGATTACTTCGACCACGCCCGCCAATACGTCGCCCAGATCCCCGAATACCGCCTGCGCCACCTGGTGCGGCCCGGCATTTCGGGCCTCGCCCAGGTCACGCTCGGCTATGCCGAAGGGCTCGACGCGACCCGCGCCAAGGCCACCGCCGATCTCGCCTATATCCGCAACGCCTCCTTCGCGCTCGAGATCCGGATCTTCTGGCTCACCCTGGTGACGGTGTTTCTGCGCCGCGGCGCCTGAAGGTGACCTGACGTCATCCGCGGCCGATTTCTGTCGATTTCCGACGTCCGCGGCGCCTGGCAGGTTGAACCCGGCGCATTGTTGCGACTATCCCCTCGGCCATGTCCTGGCTCACTCAGATCCTCGGCGGTGACACCGCACCCGACCAACCGACGTTCGACGTCGCGCCGGCCCCGGCCGAGCGGCTCGTCGTGATCGGCGACGTGCATGGCTGCGACCGGCTGCTCCTGTCGCTGCTCAACCGCCTCGGCGCCCTCGACCCGTCCCCCGAGCGCCTGGTCTTTACCGGCGATCTGATCGACCGGGGCGAGAACAGCGCCAGCGTGCTGTCGCTGGTCTACGGGCTGCAGCGCCGGCTCGGCGACGGGCTCGTGGTGCTGCGCGGCAATCATGAACAGATGATGCTCGATTTTCTCGACGCGCCCACCGAAATGGCTGAGCGCTGGCTGCGCTATGGCGGGCTCCAGACCCTCGCAAGCTTCGGCGTCGGCGGCGCGACCGAGTCCATGTCCGACACCAAGACCCACGCGGTACGCGACAAGCTCGCCGAAGCGCTCGGACCGGAGCTGATCGACTGGTTGTGGGCGCTTCCGGCGATCTTTTCCTCCGGCAACGTCCATGTCGTCCATGCCGGCGCCGACCCGGCCCGGCCGCTCGACCGGCAATCGGCGCATACGCTGATCTGGGGGCACCCCGACTTCCTGCGCCGGCCGCGGCGCGACGGGCAATGGGTGGTCCACGGCCATACCATCGTCGATGTCGTCGCCGCCGAGAACGGCCGGGTCGGCGTCGACACCGGCGCCTATGCGACCGGCCGGCTCTCGGCCGCGGTGATCTCGCGCGACGGGGTCGAATCCGTCACCGTTCCGGCCTGACGCACGCCCGCGGCCCGCCCGCATGGCCCGATCGTGGCCGCGTCGGCCCGGGCGCTGCGCCGCGCTTCACCGGATGTCGCCCAAAACCGCCCGAAAAGTGCAGCATTTTTGCCATGGCGTCCAACTTACGACGCAATTCGCGGTTCCTCGCGCGGATTGCCGTTGGTATAAAGCCGCGACACAGGAGGATGCGGTCGCCACACCGCACCTATGACTTAGGGGACAGAATATGCGTATTTTCGCTGCCTTCGCGGTCGTTGCATCGCTCGCGGCTTGCGGACTCACACCGACGGTAAGACCGGGTGATTCGGCTGCTGGCGAGGTCAAGATCGTCGCCGTTACCAACGAGACCATTTCCACCGCCAACGCGTCGCCGTATCACCCGCGCACGCTGCCGGCGATCTTCAACTATTCCGCCGGCGTCGGTGGCGCGCCGATGGGCGCTGGCGCGGTGCCGGAACCGGCCTATTCGCCGGAATCGCGGCCGGGCACCCTGCCCACCCGCCTGCCCGATCCCTACACCCCCGGTGCCTACATGATCGGCGTCGGCGACGTGCTCCTGCTCTCGACCCCGACCTCCGGCGACACCGTCGAAGCCCTCACCGGCCTGCTCGCGGCGCAGTCCCAGCGCCAGGGCTACACCGTGCAGGACGACGGCGCGATCGCGATCCCGGAAGTCGGCCGGATCCGCGTCAGCGGCCTGACCCTCGAGGAAGCCGAGGCCGAGATCTTCCAGGCTCTCGTCGGCAACCAGCTCGACCCGACCTTCTCGCTCGAGATCTCCGAGTTCAATTCGCAGCGGGTCGCCGTCGGCGGCGCGGTCACCACCTCGACGGTGGTGCCGATCACGTTGCAGACCCCGACCCTGTCCGAAGTCATCACCGCCGCCGGCGGCGTCAACCTGACCGACACGGAATACGCCTCGATCCGCATCTACCGCGACGGCTCGATCTACCAGGTGCCGATGTCGGCCTTCATGTCCGACCCCAGCATCCAGGCGCTCAAGATGAAGAACGGCGACTCGGTCTTCGTCGATACCGCCTACGACCTCGACAAGGCCGCGGCCTATTTCGAACAGCAGATCCGGGTGGCCGAGTTCCGCCAGGCCCAGCGCGACTCGGCGCTGTCGCAGCTCTCCGCGGAAGTGGCCCTGCGCCGCGATGAGCTGACCGAACGCCGCACCAACTTCCTGTCCAAGATCGACCTCGACGCCGTGCAGCGCGATTACGTCTATGTCGCCGGCGAAGTTGGCGTGCAGAGCCGCTTCACCCTGCCGTTCGAACGCACCGCCTCGCTCGCCGACGCGCTGTTCACCGAAGCGGCCGGTGTGCCGAGCGAAATGGGCACCCTGTCGCAGCTCTACGTGGTTCGCGCCGACTCGAACGGCCCCGGCGTCATCGCCTGGCATCTCGACGCGTCCAACGCCGCGAGCCTGGTGCTGGCGACCAAGTTCCAGCTGCGCCCGGACGACGTGGTCTTCGTTTCCGAGAACCCGGTGCGCTCGGCGCAGCGGCTGTTCTCGATCGTCTCGACCGGCTTCGACGTGATCGACACCGCCGCCGGCCTCTGAGCCCGCGACGGGAGCAACGCTCCGGCACAGACCAGGGGCCGCCGGTTTCGGCGGCCCTTTCCTGTTCCGGCGGATCAGAACAGGAAGTCCCCGGCGCCGAAGGCGTGATCCGTGCCATCCGCCACCTGGACCAGTATGCGCTCATCGTCGACCCAGATCTCGGTCCGGTGCGCACCGCGGTCGACGATGTCGAGATCGCGCATCCCCGCGGCCCCGGTCCGGGACAGATCGATGCAGTCCGTGCCCGGCTCGAAATCGCGGATCCGGTCGGTCTTGCCGTCCGCCTTCAGCCGGAACACATCCGCCCCGTCTCCACCGATCAGCACGTCCTTGCCGCCGCCGTCCACCAGCCGGTCGTCGCCCGCGCCGCCGTAGAGCCAGTCGGCGCCGGCGCCGCCCTTGAGCACATCGTCGCCGTCGCGGCCGTAGAGATCGTCGGCCCCGCTCCGGCCCTTCATTCTGGCGTCGAACGGGGTCCCCCCAAGCAGGCTGTCCGCCGCTTTCGAGCCGCGCACGACGATCCGATCCGGCGCGTCCTGCACCCCGTCGATAGCTCGCCCGTCGATCCCGTCCAGCGTGACCCATCCCATATTGTCCAGCTTCACCACCGTATCGGTCCCGTCGGAATAGACCGCGAACCGGGCGACCAGATCCTCGAGGGTCGAGAAGCGCGCGTCGGCGATCTCAAGCGCATCCTCACCGGGGGTGAAATCGGTGATCCGGTTCTCGCCGACCTGGGTCGACACCCGGCCGAAGACAAACACATCCGCCCCGGTGCCACCGGTCACCACGTCGTCGCCGTTGCCGATCTCGATCCGGTCGTCCCCGGCGCCGCCATCGATCACATCGTTGCCGTAATACGCCCCCTGCCCGTCGTCGCGGAACAGGTCTGCCCCGGCGCCGAGGTCGACCAGATCCTGCCCCGCGCCGCCCACGACCGTGTCGTCGCCGTCCCCGGCCTCGATCCTGTCGCTCTGGGCGCCCCCCGAGATCCGGTCATCGCCCGCGCCGCCGATCAGCCTGTCGGCGCCCAACCGGCCATGGATCCGGTCGTCGCCGGCGAGGCCGTTCAACACGTCCCCGCCGGTGCTGCCATAGAGAAAGTCCCGGCCCGCGGTGCCGCGTTCCCGCTCCCCCGCACCGGCGTCGTGGACCACTTCCAGCGCGATCATCTCGTAGGGCGAGAACTCGAGGACTTCGGCGGCATGGTCCTGGAACCAGCCGTAGGAATATTCCGCCGTCTCCACCTGGCTGCCCTGCGCGTAGCCCTTGGCGTCGGGGTCGTCGACAAAGATCCGGGTCACCGCGACGGTCGGCGCCCGCCCGTCGCCGCGATAGGCCGACAAATCCAGATCCAGCACCTGGCCGGTGTCACTGCGCGACCCGAGATAGAGCACCGTGCGGTCGCTGTTGCCGAAGCCGTAGACATGGATGTCGTCGCCGACCTCCCACATCGTGCCCGCCGCCCGGCCGTTGAGGTCCAGCACACGGGTCCCCACGAGCTGGTCCGACATCATGTCGAACATGTAGCTCATCGGTTTCTCGTCGCCCTCCAGCGTCTCCAGCGCGGTGAAGGCGCCGTTGCGCACCGGCCAGAGGTTCATCGTGTCGAACCCCGCGGTCACCATCTGGCTGAACAGCGCCACCACCGGTTCGAGCTGCTTGATCCCGTCGTACCGTGCCTTGAGCAGTTCGATCGCATCGCCCGAGCCGAACGACACCTGCCATTCGCTCGCCACCCAGTCGAGCCCGCCGCCAAAGACCGCATCGAGCGCCGCGAGGTTGTCGGCGATCTCGGTGTCGGCGGTCAGCCAGTCGAGCGGGTTGGCTTCGAGCTCCAGCCACGGGTAGACATGGGCGATGATCGCATCCACCGCCGCCGTGACCCCCGCCCCGTCGAAGGCCGCTTCCATCGCGTCGCGAAACTCCGTCGATTTGCGCCAGTTTTCCGGCACCCAACTCCACAGCGCCTGCACCCCGATCCAGGGGGCCTCGTCCCCGCCGAACCCGGAAGCATCGATCCGCGCGTCGAGCGCCGCCACCATCGCCGCCGCGATCTCGGCATAGGCTTCGGAATAGGCTTGCGTCGCGTCGCCATCGAGCCAGGCGCTGCCGTTGGTCTGTTCTGCGAGCAGGTCGAACTCGTTGCCGATCTCGAAACCCGCGATGGTCACGCCCAGCTCGTCCGCCGCCCCGAACAGCGTCCGCGCATAGAGATCGACCTCTGCCGCCGCCGTCCCCGTGTCCACCGTCAGCGTGTCGGGGTCGAGAAACCGCCAGGTCGGCAGCACGATCTGCACCGCCCAGCCGTGCGCCGCCGCGTCGCGCAGGAATTCGTATGTCTTCGTGCCCGGTGTGACCGCGCCATCGTCGAGCACCGTGTAGGCGCCGGGCTCGCCCAGCCCCTCCGCCACCCCGCCGCCCGGAAAGCGCACGGTGATCCGGCCGCTGCCCGCGAGGTCATCGACCGCGTTCGCATAGGCCGGCAAGGCGCCGCCGCCGGCCGCCTCGTCCTTGGTGCTGAGGTAGTTGACCCCAAAGTGGTCGGCAGAAATCTTCGCCCCCCGCACGGCATCGCCCTGCGGAACCTTGACGCTGGCCATCACGTGTCCCCCGTGTTCCCAGTATGTTCGTTCCCGGGATCGAGATGACCGCACCAGCGTGATGGTTTTTGGAACAGAATTTCGACAGAAAAATGCCTCTTTCGGACGATTTTCCGCGAGTTTTCAGAAAATCGCGCGCGTCGGGAAGCGCAGCGACCCCCCGGGCCGCCGCGCCCCGGCTCAGGCGAAAACCAACATGAGGTAGAGCAGCGCCGACACCAGCGCGATCACCCGCCCGTCCCCCCCACACGCCGCCGCCAGCATCGTGACGGCAAAGAACAGGTTCAGCGTCTGTGCGGCCAGAAGCCACGCAAGCAAATATTGCCACATCTTGGTCAGTCCTCCATGATGCGGCGGGCCCGCCTGGGTTAAAGCATTGTGCACATGAGGAAATTTAAGAGAGGACCGGATCGCTGTAGAGCACGCCGATGACACTGGTTGACCAGGCCCGTTGATATCAGGCGACACGCAAAGACCCGGTGGTACACCCGATGACATCCAACCCATGGCAGGATCTCGGATACGCCATCCGTCAGGCCCGACTCGGGCGCGGTTGGAACTTGGAGAAAACGGCCGAAGAGGTGCTCGATAACGGCGCGCGCAGGGGCTACGTGTCCCAGGTCGAAAAGGGCCTCCGAACCCTTTCCGCCGAGACCATCGACAAGTTCGCCGAAACGCTCGACCTCCCCGATGACGTGGTCAAGGCCGCTCATCTCGCCCCGCCCGTCCCTAAGGAAGACCCCAAGAAAACCAAGGGCAAAGCCCCGCCCCCGGCGAAACCCGTCGAAGACATCGACCGCGACGCCGAGCGCCTCCTGGTCCTCAACGCCCGCGACGAAACCGCCCCGCAGGTCGCCGAGGTCCTCCTGACCACCCTCGCCTATGAATTCGCCAAGGGCGACTACCGCGACCACTACACCGCCTACATCGCGCTCCGAAAAGCGCTGGAAGCGGCAGAGGCGATCCGCAAACGCGGCGAGATGCCGCCCGAAGGCAACACCGGCAGCCAGCTCAACGCCGTGATGGCCGAGGTGGACAAGCTCAACGCGCAAGGCGAGCTGGACGAGGCCGATGCCCTGCTGGACGCCGAGGAGCGGCGGATGCGCGAAGCGCACCGAGCCGACGCCGAGCGGCACGCCGAACAACGCCGCCAGATGCTGGAACAGCGCCTGAACCAGGACCGCCTGCGCAACGCCCCCGCCGCCGCCGCCGCGCGTCTCATCGCGGATCTGCGGCAGCAGCAGAACATCGGCAAGTTGTTCTGGGCCATCGACGATCTGAGTGGAGAGTGGCGCGATGCCGGAGACAAGGCCGGCGACATGTTCGCCTTGCGGGTGGCTTTGGGACTGGCACGGGACAATTGGAAACGGTCCAAAGGCAAGAGAGAACTGGAAGGCGCGGCGCTCTACAGGTTGGGGTGGGGGTACTTGCGCATTGCCGAGCGCTCGTCCCGCACGGGCGACCTGGAGCTGGCGCAAAATGCGTTCGAAACCTCTGCGAAGAGGTTCTCCAAGACCAAACAGCCAGACGCCTGGGCGACGAGCCAGGGTGGTCTCGGCGTGGTGCTACAGGAGATAGGACGGCGCACCAGGGACCCTGACCTCTTGAGAAAGGCCGCCGCCCTTCACCGCGCAGCCCTCAGGGCCGTTTCGGATGACGTAAAGGAAGGCTGGAACAACCTGGGCACCGCCCTTCGAGCCCTCGCCGAGTTCTCACAGGATCCCGCACCGCTGGACGAGGCAGTCGCCGCCTTTACCACAGCCCTGAGTCTCAAAGACAAACAGGCCGATCCCGTGAATTGGGAGACGACCCAAATGAACCTGGCCCTCGCCCTGCGCTGGCAAGGCGCGCTGACCGGGGATCTCGCCCGCCTCACCGAGGCGCGCTCGGGCTACACTGCCTGCGAGGCCCTCGACATCCGCGACAAGGCCCCGTTCAATTGGGCCATGCTGCAATGGAACATCGCCGACCTCGCCCTCGCCCGGTTCCACCTCGATCCCGACCCGGCCCTGCTCGACGAAGCCGAAACCTGCGTCACGCGCGCCCGCGACATCTTCGTGGACGGGTCCGATTACCAGACCGAGCGCTGCGACGAACTCCTTACGAAGATCGAGGCCGCACGAGCGGGGTAATCCCGCGGTCGCCCCCTTCATCTTGGCCAAAATACTCAAAAAACAGCGGCGTCTCGCCCGCCCTCGCCCACAAAAGCACAGTTAGCGCTATCGGTAACGAAATCAAAGACCTGACACCCCGTGCGAGCTCGCACAAACCTCGCACACCCGCCAGAACAGGTCCAAAAAGCCGCCGAAACAGACCCGCTCAGTTCGAATGCAGGAAGTGCATCACGTCGCCGTCCTTGACCCTGTAGGTCTTGCCCTCGGCGCGCATCTTGCCGGCCTCCTTCGCGCCCGCCTCGCCGCCGCAGGCGACGAAATCGTCGAACGCGATGGTCTCGGCGCGGATGAAGCCCTTTTCGAAATCGCCGTGGATCACCCCTGCCGCCTGCGGCGCGAGGGTCCCCTCGCGGATCGTCCAGGCGCGGGCCTCCTTGGGGCCGACGGTGAAGAAGGTCTCGAGATGCAAAAGCTTGTAGCCCGCCTTGATCAGCCGATCCAGGCCCGCCTCGTGCAGCCCCAGCTCTTCGAGGAACATCGCCTGTTCGTCGCCGTCGAGCTGGCTGATCTCTTCCTCGATCCGGGCCGAGATCACCACCGCCGCGGCGCCCTGGTCCGCGGCCATCTTCGCGACCGCCTCGGAAAAGGCATTCCCCGACGCCGCCTCCTCCTCGCCGACGTTGCAGACGTAGAGCACCTTCTTGGTGGTGAGGAGCTGCAGCCCCTTCCACAGCGCCTTGTCCTCGTCCGCCACTTCGACGGTCCGCGCGGGCTTGCCCGCTTCCAGGGCCGCAAGCGCCGCCTTCAACAGCCGCTCCTGCGCCACCGCCTCCTTGTCGCCGCCGCGCACCTTGCGCACCAGGTTCTGAAGCCGCTTCTCGATCGATTCCATATCCGCGATCATCAGCTCGGTCTCGAT
>JAGRMP010000402.1:0-2128 GCA_020441225.1 Maritimibacter sp.
TTCATGGTCGCGTTCACCTTCGACCTGCTCGGCCGCACCATCCTCCAGGCCGCCACACTCAAGATGCAGAGGAGCTCTCAGTGATCGTTCGTTCTCCGCTCCGACTCGCGGCGTTCGTCTCGGTCCTGCTGGCGGCCCTCCCGGCACTCGCCGTGGCGGAGGAGGGCGAAACGCTCGACCCGTCGCAGGAGTTCGCCCTCGAGCCGTACGTCTCGCTGCACCTCGGCCCGCTCGACATGTCGATCAACAAGGCCGTCGTCTACATGATGCTGTCGAGCCTGCTGTGCATCGGCTTCGGCCTCTGGGTGGTCCGCAAGGGGCTCGATCCCAAGCCGGGCGGCGGCCAGAACGTGCTCGAGCTCGCCTACGAGTTCTCCGAGGAGCAGATCGCCAAGCCCACGCTTCCCGAGGGCACCTTCAAGCGCTACTTCCCGTACGTGGCGACCCTGTTCCTGTTCGTGGCGATCAACAACCTGATCAGCTTCATCCCGCTTCCCATGGCGCACGAGGGTGACCTCTTCGGAACCGGGCTGAAGGATCTGGGCCTCTACGCGGCGACCGCCAACATCAACGTGACCCTGGCGCTCGCGGCCCTGAGCTTCGTCATCTTCAACTTCGAGGGCGTCCGCGCCCACGGGGTGGTCGGGTACTTCAAGAACCTGATCCCCGACGCACCCGGCGCGATCAAGCCGTTCATCTTCGCGCTCGAAATGCTGTCCACGCTGCTGCGGCTGGTCAGCCTCTCGGTCCGGCTCTTCGCAAACCTGCTCGCCGGGCACCTGCTCATCATCATGTGCGCAGGGTTCACCATTCTCCTGGGCAGCGTCGCCGGCGTGGCCGCGCTCCCGGTCGGAGCGTTCTTCTACGTCTTCGAAATGCTCCTGGTCGCCGGTCTGCAGGCGTTCATCTTTGCCATGCTGACCGGGCTCTACATTGGCTTCGCCGTCGAGGCGGGGCACTAATCCTCAAGGGGGACATCAGTGGCACTTGATGGCAACATCGTCGACGCCGCCAAGGCGATTTCACTCGGCCTCGCGACCGGGTTCGGCGCAATCGGCCCGGGTGCCGGCGTGGGGTACCTCATGGGTAAGACCGTCGAGGCCATCGCCCGCCAGCCGGAGCTGCGTGGCGAGATCATGTCGGTCATGTTCCTGGGCCTCGCGCTCACCGAAGCGATCGTGTTCTACGCCCTGCTCATGAGCTTCGTCGCCTTCTTCCTGATCTAGCATGCCTGTCCGCCTGATCGACGTCACGGTCCAGCAGGCCGAGAGCGACAACCCGCTTCTGTCAATCTCGCCGGGGTTGATGATCTGGACAGTCGTCCTGTTCCTCATCACCCTCGCGATCCTGAAGAAGTACGTGCTCGGGCCGGTGGGCGAGAACATCGCGAAGCGGCGCCAGCACGTGGCCGCCAGCATCGAAGAGGCCGAGAACGCGCGTGACGAGGCGCGGGCCATGCTCGAGGACTACAAGCTGCAGCTCGCCGACGCCCGCAAGGAAGCGGACGAACTTCGCGAACAGGGACGGCGCGACGGTGAGCGGCGTGGGGCCGAACTGGTCAACCAGGCCGAGCAGCAGCGGGATCGGGTCGTCTCCGACACCAAGCAGCAGCTGCAGGCCGAGGCGCGCGACGCAGCCGCCGGGGTTCGCGACGACGTCGTCGCGCTGGCGCTGTCGGCGGCCGAGAAGGTGTCCGGCAAGGCGCTCACCGACGCGGACCATCGCCGTCTCATCGAAGAGGCGATCGACTCCGCCGACCTGTCCGCGCTCACGTCGGGAGCCGGCGGAACCGCATGAGCGTCGCTTCGACATACGCCGAGGCACTGCACCAGTCGGCCATCGACGGCAACGCCGTCGACGAGGTCCGTCGCGACCTGGCCGGCTTCACCGAGGCCGTCGCCGAGAGCGACGACCTCGCGCGGGTGCTCAACAATCCGGAGGTCGAGACGAAGGCCAAGCGGTCCATCGTCGCCGACCTCTCGGAGGGCGCAACGCCCATCGTCAAGAACTTCCTCCAGGTCCTGATCGACCGCGGGCGCATTTCGGAGCTGCCCGCCATCCGTCAGGCCCTCGAGGAGCGCGTGGCCGCCGCCGCAGGGCGCGTCGATGTCCACGTCATCACCGCGAT
>JAGRMP010000402.1:2208-2503 GCA_020441225.1 Maritimibacter sp.
CCCGACATCGTCGGCGGTCTCGTCATGAGGGTCGGAGGCGTGGTGCTCGATTCCTCTGTTCGCAACCGACTCGCAGAGCTTCGCCGCCAGATGGCGAGCGCGCCCGTCGACACCGCTGTCAACGCCGCCTAGCGGCCAATGAGTCCGCCCGGAGAAAGGTCCACATGAAGCTTCGCCCCGACGAGATCACCAAGGTCCTGCGCGAGCAGATCGAGCAGTACCAGGGCCGGGTTGACGTCGAAGAGGTCGGAACCGTCCTGCAGGTCGGTGACGGTATCGCTCGCGTCCACGGCCT
>JAGRMP010000402.1:2659-3023 GCA_020441225.1 Maritimibacter sp.
GTGGGCGAGGCGCTCCTCGGGCGCGTCGTCGACCCGCTCGGCAACCCGCTCGACGATCGCGGCCCGCTCCAGACCGAGCACTTCCGCCCCATCGAGTTCAAGGCGCCGGGCGTCGTCCAGCGTCAGCCCGTGAAGGAGCCGCTCCAGACCGGTTTGAAGGCCATCGACGCCCTCATCCCGATCGGCCGGGGCCAGCGCGAGCTCATCATCGGCGACCGCCAGACCGGTAAGACGGCCATCGCGATCGACGCGATCATCAACCAGCGCGGCCAGGGCGTGCACTGCTTCTATGTGGCCGTCGGCCAGAAGGCCTCGACGGTCGCCCAGGTGGTCGAGCGACTGCGGTCGGCCGGCGCGATGGAGT
>JAGRMP010000403.1 GCA_020441225.1 Maritimibacter sp.
GGGAACATCGCGACATCGAACTTGTCGGTCACCTTCGAGGTGTTCGGATCGGTGAACAACGGCGTGCGCACCGACCAGTTATTGATCATCGCCACTTTGCCTTGCGTGAACGCGTTGGCGCGCTCGTCCCAGGCGAACTGTTCCACACCGGGCGGGCCGTAGGGGACCATGTCCTTGAAGAACTGGACCATCTCGACCGCCTCGGGCGAGTTGAACAGCGGCGTCTGGTCGGCGTAGGCGTCTGCGGTGCCCGGGTAGTTCGACTCCCACGGCTTGCCGCCGGCCGAGTAGATCCACTCGAAGAACTGCTGCCCGGCCGCCGAGCCGCGCTGGAAGTTCATCGCCATGCCGGCGACGTCCGGGTCGCCGTCGTCCTCGGCGAAGAACTTGGCCACCGCCATCAACTCGTCGAAGGTTTCCGGCACCTCGAGCCCGTTCGCCTCGAACAGGTCCTTGCGGTAGTGCAGCATGTGCCAGTAGCCGGCGATCGGCAGGCATTGCAGCTTGCCGTCCCAGGATCCCTGCTGTGCAAACGACTCGATGTAGTCGTCCATCGCTATGATCTCGGGATCGGTCGCAGCCACGAGGTCCTCGACCGGCGTCACGCAGCCGGCCTCGACGAATTCGCCGAGCCAGATACCGTCGACAAACAGGATGTCGTAGTCGGAGCTGCGCTGCGAGCAGTTGAGGATCTCTTTCTCGTGGGTCGGGTCGTAGCCGAACGAGTCCATCTCCACCTCGGCGCCGGTGAGCTCGGTGAAGCCCCCCTTGATCTCGTCGAATGCGGAAACGAACGGGTCGTTGATCGACTGCACCCGGAGCGTCGTGCCGGACCAGTCGCCGAGTTCCGATGCCCAGTCGGCCGCCGTGGCGGCGGTGCCGGTCATCGCGAGCGCCAACGCCAGCGCTGACGTGCCTTGCATGGTTGTCTTGAAACGGTTCATCTCTTCCTCCTCTGATTGAACCTGTCGTGTTCGCACCGGGACGCCAGGCAAATCTCTACCGTTCGCGGCCATGGCCGCGTTACTCATCCGATCGTCCCGGGTCTTCAGTG
This sequence comes from Maritimibacter sp., assembly GCA_020441225.1. The sequence continues at coordinate 1,055 of JAGRMP010000403.1, forward strand.
CATCGGCTTGCGCCGTGTCGCTTCGGCCTCCCCCTTTCCGGTTCCTCTGGCCGGTTCGCCTTCCTCCCGCGTCACGCTCCCGCTGCGGGCGATCCTCCTGGTCGATGCCCGCACGTTGAGCGTGCACTGTAATTCGATATGTGTGGGCGCGCCCGAGCTGCCGTTCAGGCGCTTGGACAGTGTCGCCCAGATGTTGTCCGCGATGTCTTCGATCGGCTGGTGGACCGCCGTGATCGGCGTGCGCCGTGCCGTCATCCAGGGATAATCGTCGAACCCGAGCACCGAAACGTCATCCCCGACCTCCAGCTTGCGATCCGCAAGCGCCGCCAGGGAACTCAACGTGGTCATGTCGGTAACCGCGAAAATCGCCGTCGGCACGGGGTTGCGTTCCAGCCAGCGGATGAGTGACTCTGTCGCCTTCTTGGGAGCCGGCCCGACCTCCACGACATCCACATGGGCGCCAGCCGCTTCAAGCAGTTCGCGTGCGCCATCACTCCGCTCCCGGATCGCCCGCAATCCCAGGTCGGACGCCACGATCAGCACATCCCGGTGCCCAAGCTCCATGAGATGCCGGCCGGCAATATGGCCGGCGTCGAGGCTGTCGATCCGAACCGTGTCGAACCCGTCCGCCTCGGCGCCCCGGTCGGCCACGACGATGGGAAGCTCGTCGCGGGCCGTCTCGATCTGATCCGGTATTTCGTCGGAACAGGGCACGATGACCATGCCGGCCGGCTGCCACGACAAGAGCGCATTGATCCGGCGGCGCTGGATCTCGACGTCGTCCTGGGCATTGGCGATGATGAGATCATACCCGTCGGTCTGCGCCCGCCCTTCGAGCTCGGTCACGAGCGACGTGAAGAACGGGTCCGACAGATCGGGCACCAGGACGGCGATGACCCGGCTTTCACCCGAGCGCAGGTTCGACGCGGAACGGTTGATCCGGTAGCCCAGGTTCGCGGCGACATCGCGAACATGCTGCGCAAGCTCCGGCTTCACCGGTTTCTTGCCCGAAAACACGTTCGAGACGGTCGCGGTCGAGACGCCAGCGGCGTCGGCAACCTGCTTGATCGAAACAGGGCGTTTGGTCATGTCTCCTCCCGAGTCCTTTTGCAGGACCTTGGGTTAAACGTTTAACAGTTAATCGTTTAACCCGTCAACTCAAATCAGCGGCTCATTGAAAGAATTGCATCCATTGGCTGTTCGCGCGCGAAATTTTCGTTCTTTCTCAGAACCCTGAAATCCACGGCGACGGCAGCGTTAGCTCACACTCATCCGGCGAACGACAGCGAGACAACCTTCTTCATCCCGGTGTTCGCACGCAACACAAGCGTCGGAATCAGTGCTGGGGCCGCCATCTCGTGAGGCGCCACAGTTCATCGCCCGGCGATTCTCACAGGCGGCTAATCCTCGCGAACCCGTCCTGCTCAATCCCCCGCGCAATGTGGGTCGAGAGGGGGCCACCCCCTCTCAACGCTCTCCCCCAAGAAACTCGCTCATGGCCGCGCAGGTCGGAATGACGCGCGGCCGTGACCGACTTTCGGAAGACAGGAGGTGGATGCGTGTCGACAACACCTACACACGGAGTGATTGATGTTCGACCACACAACGACTGAAAAAAGGCCGTGGGCCCACGAGATCGGACCCGGGGATGTCGTTCTCTTCGCCTACCCTGTCGCCGACCCGGAAAGCGGAGCAAGACCGAAGTATCGGCCCTGCTTGGTGATTGAAGCGGAGGAAACCGCGATGGGGAAACGCGTGGTCCTGGCCTACGGGACCTCGGTGCCTGCGAAAGGTCCCCAAGGCTACACTATCGCTGTTCGCAGTGCGACCGACCTGTTGGTTGCCGGCCTCGAGAAGCCGACACGTTTCGACGCCGGTCGGCTGATGTCGGTATCCGTCCACAGCTCGAAATTCGGCATCCGCGATCGCGCGACGCCTGTCATCGGGCACCTGAGTTCGGCGGCTCTCGTGCGGATGAACCGCGTTCGCGCAAGGCTTCACGCCGAGGCCGACATGGCCTCCGAGCGTCGCCGGGAGAGGGCTACTCGTTCCCGCTTTACCGTCGAGCGCCGTGTTCGGAAACAACTTGTCCCGCACATCTGACCACCTCCCGCCATTCCGAAACACCCACCGTTCCGACCTCTCGAAGGAGGTCGGAACGGTCCCTCCAACCCCTGCATAAAAGGCAACCCAATGATCCCGGAACCATCAACATTCGCGAGCGGATCGAGCCACCGCGTGGCGCTATTCCCCCAACCGACGTCAGATTTCGAACGTCTCGAAGACATGTTGGCAGACGCTATCAGCGCCGCTCGCGACGCCGTTCAGCATGCGGCACTGATCGACTACGAACTCTACAAGCCGATCCAGGCGCTGATGAAAGACGTCGAAAAACAGGTCGACCTCGGCCGGCTGTTGACCGACGATTTTCGGCGTCCCTGCGGCGCTGCCTGGTCGTCTCTGAGCCAAAGCCGCCCCTCGGCCGATGCGGCGGCCGCGCACGAGCACATGACGGACCGCCTCGCGACTGCGCTCAGGCTTTCACACCGAGTTAACGATCTTCTCGCCGCCGAGCGTGACATCGGATGGCGGCGAGGCGTCGGCCGTTAGATGAGATCGGCGGATAGTCTCAATCCGTCGTAGGGCGCGCCGGCGAACATCCTTTCTGCACCTTCGATGCCGGCGCGCCCGCCTTCAATGACCTGACACGCGAACGTCGCGCTACCACTGGCAGGTCTGCACCTCTCTTCTCGAATAGTGCTCACCGGAAACGCCGCGCGTCTCTCCCGGGTAAGCACCCGTGAAGCACTGGTTCGGGGCACCCGCGACACTCCCGAGATATGACCGATGCAAAAAAGCAACAGATAACGGCGGTTGGGGTCCAGGCCAGCGCACGACCTCGGCGGAAGAATTGCGCGCGATCTCAAGCACTTCGCGGGCCGGTCGGAGAAACGACCAGGAAAACGTGGAAATCCGCTCGGCAATTTTTCCAACGGAACAATTTCCTCGGGGATGACCCGAACTGACCAACATTTCCAGCTCGTTCCCGGCTCTTCGTGGGCCGTCGAACCGCTCGACTTTGCCGGCGCCGCCAAGGCGCTCGGTATCGGCAAGAGCACCCTGGAACAGTTCATTCGGACGCTCGCTCCGGACGTCGTTGCATACGAGCGACGCGGGAACAAACGGGTCTTCTACCCCGAACACATCGAGACCCTGAGAAAGGAATACGCATGTCGAAATCGAAGCAACCATGGGAACCGTTCTGGCTCGAAGAGGAAGAAGTCTGGGGGGTCGACTTCTCGGTCGAGGGAAAGCGATTTCGCCGCCGCATTGGCATTCGCGACAGAAGCCTCCGAGAACTCGCGCGCCAGAAGGCGAAAGCCCTCCACCGAGAAGCCTGGGACGCCGCACTAAACCCTGACGCGACGGAGTCCGGCACGCCGTTCTTCAAGGCCGCAAGGACCTATGTCGAAGCCGGCGGCGAAGCGCGTTTCGTTACCAAGCTGATCAAGCATTTCGGCCCGGACACCATGATCGACGACATCGACGAAGAGGCCATCGTCGCCGCCGAGATTGGCCTTTACGGCGACGCGTCACCGGATACCCGCCGCAGGCAGGCGCGCGTTCCGATCAAAGCGATTCTGAACCACGCCCGCGGCCGGACCCGGAAGAAGTCGACCGACAACCGGCGCGTCCGGTGGCTCACGCCCGAGGAGGTCGAGCGCATGTTGGATGCGGCCAGCCGTCCGGAAGAGATCGGATTGCGCGATCCCAACCTGACCACGCTCTCGAAAATCGCATTCATGATTGGCACTGGCGCCGGCCCCGGCGAAACCTTTGCCGTCAACGTTGCGGACTTCAACCATGCAACCAACCAATGCCTGATTGTCGGTGAAGAAGTTGGGGCCGGCAAGACCAATGCCCGCGGCCGTTGGCTGCGTATTCCAGACCGCGCGATGACGCTGATCGGCGACCTTCCGGACGACGGCCGCGCGTTTCGCGCGCCCAACGGTGAGGAATACGTCCTCCGAAAGAATGGTGGCGGCCAAATGAAAGAGGCCTTCGACAAGGTCCGCAAAGCCGCCCGGCTCGGCCCGGATGTGATACCCTACGTGCTGCGCCACACCTGGGCGACCTGGTTCTTCGCCCAGACCCGGGACTTCGGGACCCTTATGGATCTTGGTGGCTGGGGCAAGGCCGACACCGCGAACAGGTATCGCAAGCTCGCCCCGGATGACCTTTCCGAGCGTCTCCTCGCTCACGGCTGGGATTTTCGGCCGAAGGCTGTCGATCCGGCCCGCTTCGGCGAAAAGGTCGTCGTGCTTCCGCGAGCGTAACACCAAGGAGTTCCAGTTGAGAACATTCTGGCGGCATATCGGGTCGGCCATGCTACCCCGTTGATCGCCAAGCACAATCGCTCGCGCGCTGCCTTATTCCTGAATGCATCAGATTGCGCGCTGGACAAGGCTCCGCAGCCTCTCCACATTCGACAGCGGCACTTGGGCAGTTGCATGGCTGGAGGTCATGAAAGAGCTTTTGAAGAACGCCGTTCTTTCGATTGAACTGGGGGTCGAAGATTTCCGGGCGGAAGACGAGCGTCGTCTCCTTTCGTCGATCCGGAACCTCTATGCCGGCGTTCTCCTACTCTGCAAACAGGTCCTGTGGACTGCATCACCAGCCGGCTCCGAAGGTTCCTTGATCTACAAGGACTTGGTGCCCGAATATCAAGGCGACGGCAGCGTCATCATGAAGCCGAAAAAGGCGCACCGGAATACGGTCGACCGGCGCATGATTGAAGACCGTTTCAAGAGCCTGGGGTTCGATCTCGACTGGGACCGATTGAACACGCTTGCTGGAATCCGAAATGACACAGAGCACCTATTTCTCAAAGCGACCCCAGTAACCGCGCGAGAAGCGCTGGCTTCAGCGATGCCTCTCATCGAACGCCTCCTCGTTGACCACCTGGAGGAGGATCCGACCAGTCTTTTCGAGGATGGAATCTGGCCCGTTTTGTTGGAGAACAGCGAAGTGTTCGAACAGCAGGCAGACCGTTGTCGGAAAACGTTCGACGACGTGACCTGGAGCGCGGATATCCTGCCAGACGCCGTCCGGCATCTGAGGTGCCCGAGCTGCGGGTCGTCGCTTGTCCGGTGTATTGAAACAGTCGACATGGACTTCGACAGCCTCTGGTTGGAGTGCGCCGAATGCGGCCAGGACATCGAAAGGGAAGAGGCTTTTGAAAAGGCCTTTCAAGAGATCAATGTCAAGGAAGCCTACCGGGTCGCCAAAGACGGTGACTTGCCGTCAATTGCGCAATGTCCGGAGTGCCACCGGCTTTCTTGGAGCCGCGGGGATCGCCGCTGCGTCTTCTGCGACGAGCAATCATTGAAATGCAACATATGCGGCACGGAGTGCGACCCCGAGGACTACGATTCCGAAGCTGGTCTCTGCTCTTCTTGCTCGTGGGGCATGCAAAAGGCGATGCGTGACGACTGATCCAGGAGTTGGTGTTTTTGACCTCCGGGACAACGCGGAGTGCGCCGACCGAAGGGCTCGAGTGTCCTCTATATCGCTTCGGTGGCGCCGGAACGCGACCGGCTATCCGGACTGGCAACATTCTGGCAATTTGTCGCGAGATGCGCGTTTTTCCCTTATTTTAAGGGCCTGCTTTGCCCTTAGCAGGGGAGCGCCTTCGAC
>JAGRMP010000404.1 GCA_020441225.1 Maritimibacter sp.
CGCTTCGTCACCGACACGCCGCGCTACATGCATTTCGACATCTACGGCTGGCAGCCCGAGCCTGCGCCCGCACGCCCCAAAGGCGGGGTGGGGCAGGGCGCGCGCGCCCTCCTCGCGGCGCTCCCCGCGCTCCTCGACATCTGATGGACCCGCGCCTCACGCCCACCAACGGCCGCGTCGCCCATGTCTCGCTCAAAGGCAAGGTGACGGCCGAACGCTACACCGAGGGCACCTGGCGCCAGGTCGAAACCGGCGTGTTGCCGCTCCTCGACAGCCCCGGCGGCTCGCGCACCCGCGAGCTTCTGCAGGGCGCGCGGTTCTGCGTCCTCGACCGCGAAGACGGCTTCGCCTTCGGCTTCACCGGGCACGACGGCTATGTCGGCTGGGTCTTCGACGAGTTTCTGTTCCCCGAACAGACCCCCACCCACCGGGTCGCCGCGATCCGGTCGAACTGGCAGGAAACCCCCGACATCAAGCGCGCCATGCGGCTGTTCCCGCTGTCCTTCGGCGCGCGTGTCCGGGTGGCGCGCATCGAGGGGGCCTGGGCGAAACTCAGCATCCAGACCCCGCCCGACGCGGTCTGGTTCCGCGAGGCCTGGATGCCCGCGGCCCACCTCGCCCCCGTCGACACGCGCGAGACCGACCCCGTCAGCGTTGCCGGAAAGTTCCTCGGCACGCCCTATCTCTGGGGCGGCAACACCGCTTTCGGCATCGACTGTTCCGGCCTCGTCCAGGCCGCGCTCCTCGCCTGCGGCATCGCCTGCCCGGGCGACAGCGACCAGCAGCAGGCGCTGGGCACTGCGGCGACCGGTCCCCACCAGCGCGGCGATCTCCTGTTCTGGAAGGGCCACGTCGCCATGGTGGTGGATGACACCCGGCTCATCCACGCCAATGCCGGGCACATGGCCGTCGCCCATGAAGGCATCGAAGAAGCCACCCGGCGGATCGCCGCTCAGGGCGACGGCCCGGTCACGGCCCGCCGCCGCCTGCGCGCCGCCTGATCCCGGGTCGATCCGCCGTTCGTCCCGATTTTCGTCAAATTCGAACGATAGGCTGACACCGGTCCCACCAGGAATCGCTGCCAAAGATTCGCCGTCCGAGACTCGATCATGGATACGTTGCCCGATTTCGGCACTTACGACATATTCCGCCGCCCCGACCGCGCGCCCGATCTCGACCGGATCGAAGCGGCGTTGAAACGGTCGGAAAAGGTTGCCCTCGGCCTCACGGCCAGGTTTCCCGAAAACCAGGTCTTCGCCGAGTATCTCGACAGCACCCGCCGCGGCCTCGCGGCTTTGCCGGACGCCCGCGCGGCGCTTGCAGCGGACGATCTGCAGCGGCTCGACGACATCGCTGCCAAGCTTGCCGGGCTGTTCACCACCCAGGGCAAGGCCGACCGTCTCGCCGATTGGGGCCTGCTTCCCGACTAGGTTCCGCTCTGGATGCTACTCGATGGCCCGGATCAGCTTGCGTTCGAGCGAGTGCAGCACGGTCTTGAGGTCGGCGCCGCGTTTCAGCACCTGCCCATCCATGCCGTAGAGCGCATATTGCCCCTGCCGCCCGCGCAGCTTGGGGCGTTTCTCGATCCGGTAGAGCGGGTGTTCGGCGGTATGGCGGAAGACCGCGAAAACGGCGTGATCCTTGAGGAACGACATCGCGTAATCGCGCCATTCGCCCGCCGCCACCATGCGCCCGTAAAGCCCCATGATCACGCCAAGCTCGCGCCGGTCGAAGGCAACCTTCTCAAACGGATCGGGCTTGGGAAAGGGCGTCGGGTTTTGCAGGTTCATAGCGGCAGGATGGGGTCTCTCCCGGTGCAAATCAACACCTGCCGGCCGCTGCGCGTGCAGGGTCGCGCGCCTGTGCCATCTTTTGGCCATGAAATGACCTTTGGGCGAACAATTTCCTTCCTGAATGCCGCCGGTTTTCGCGTCGATAAGATCCTTACGTAGCGAGCTACAAGCTCACCCCGGTGCCGTTATCAACAGCCCCCACCCAGTTCGCGGCACCGGGGGCTACGCAGAACACCCCGCCCCCCGGCGGGGTTTTTCGTTTTGGCCCCGGTCGTTGCACGCCGGTCTCCGGGGGCCGTGTTCTCGATGTTGGCGGCTTGCGCCACTCCGGCCGCCTCACGCCAGGTGGGGCTGGGCGGTGGCGCGGGTCGTCCGGCGCCGGGTCGGGCTCTGGGTGCCGAAGCCGGGCAGGGTGATCTTCGCGCCCGAGTTGTCGCCGCTGTAAAGCGTGCCGACCGGTTCCGGGCCCCACTGGCTGTTCCAGGTGTCGCGCAGGGTGTTGGTGCCAAACATGTCTCTGTCCTTCCTGTTGCGTTGTCCCGGCCTTGCCTTGTGGCGGCTGTTGTCACGCCCGCCGGGATCCATGCCCAGCGATTGGAAGGGCCAGAGCGGTTTTGCGCGCGCCCGCCGGTTTTCGGCGCGGGCGGTCCGGTCTTGCGGCCTCTCGCGCCGGTTCGCGCGCAAAAAATAGTTATCGCTATCATTAATAAAATCAAAGGCCTGACAGGGTGTGCGAGCTCGCACAAACCTCGCACACCCCCCGCCCCGCCGGTCTCAGGCAAAGGCCCCGTGGCAGAACCAGCCCGCCGACATCGTGCCCCCGTGGGCGTAATAGAGCCACAGCCGCTCGCCCCGGTCGGTGGTCACCCGCCAGTAATCGCGAAGCCCCGTGCGCCAGGCCGGCTCGTCCAGCCACCATTCCGGCGCGATCCGCTCCGGCCCCACCGCCGCCAGGGTCCGGTGATCGCGGCCGCGCCAGCGGAACCTGTCGGGCAGGGTGGGGGCTGTCGGCGCGCCCACCGGCTCGGGCGGCCACAGCCGGATCGGCCGGGTCGGGCCGGGGGGCCAGTTCATGTCCGGCGCCGTAAACCCCGCCGCCATCACCACGCCCGCCTTTTCCGGGATATGGCTCTCGCCCGGGTGCAGCCGGGTCAGCGCGTCGAGCCCCAGCCGCGCGCCGATCCGGCCCATCAGATCGTCGATCTCCCGCCCGTCCTGCCGCCGCGCCGCCTCGCCCGCCGCCATGTGGCCCCGGTGCTGCACCGCGTGGACCGGCTCGTGCACCGGCACGACCAGCCGGACGAGGTCGATGCCGAAGCCCGCGTCGACATCGCCGAGCTTCATCGCGATCAGCGGCCGGATCCGGTCGGGCTCGGCGGTGGGCCGCGCCAGCCCGACCTCGATGGCCTGCAGGGTGTGGTCGGTGCGGCTGAATTCCGCCCGCACCCGCCGCGCCCCCCGGCCGGCCCGTTCGAGCCGGGCGGTGAGCTCCGGCAGCAGCCGGTCGAGCGCGGCAATGAGGTCGCTTTCGAGCCCGATCGGTTCCGGCAGCCCCAGCCGCACCGCGAATCGCAAGGGCGGCCGCGCCGGCGAGACCGGCTCGGGCT
>JAGRMP010000405.1 GCA_020441225.1 Maritimibacter sp.
CCGAGGTTGACGAAGGAGGGCATCAAGACCACGCCGGGGGCGATATAGGCCGATTTGCGGACCACCGCGTTGGGGACGGCGCGGAACCCCGCGGCTTTCCATTGGTTGTCGCCCCAACCGGCGAATTTCGAGTCCACCTTGTCCCACCAGCCGCCGCCCTGCGGCCCGCCGGCCTGCTGTTCCATGTCCTTGATCCGGAATCCGAGCAGCACCGCTTTCTTGGCCCATTGGTTGAGGTGCCAGTCGCCGCCCGCCTGCCGTTCCGCCACCCGCAGCGACCCGCTGTCGAGCGCCGCGAGCGTGTCTTCGATCGCTTCGCGGGTTTCGCCGGTGGTGGCGGGCGTGATCGTATCGCGCGCCTCCCAGGCGGCTTCGATGGCGGCTTCGAGCTGGGCGTTCGACATGGGTCTCTCCCTGAAATGCGGTTCAGTCCTTGTTGGCCCCCGGCTATAAGGGCTGACACAGGCCCACGCAATGCGGCACAGGAGAAGAGCAGATGACCAAGGACAGCCGTCACCACCCGCTGCGCCATTCCGGCCAGGACCGGGAAGCCGCGCAACAGATCCCCGATACGCCGCAGACCCGGTCCGATGTCTACAAGCTTGCCTATGACGATCTCGATTTCCTGCTGCGCGACGAGCTGCGCCCAGTGCGGTTGCAGCTCGAACTGCTCAAGCCCGAGATGATCATGCAGGAGGCCGGGATCGAATCGACCGTGGTGCTGTTCGGCGGCGCGCGCATCCCCCGGCCCGAGGAGGCCTATACAGCCAAGACCGAGACGCTTGCCGAACTGAGCAAGTATTACACCGAGGCGCGGGAATTCAGCCAGGTGGTCTCGCGCCGGGCGATGGAGAACGGGCACCGCTGCAAGGTGATCGTCTCGGGCGGCGGGCCCGGGGTGATGGAAGCGGCGAGCCGGGGCGCGCATGACGTCGGCGGCAAGTGCATCGGCCTCAACATCGTGTTGCCGCATGAACAGGCGCCGAACGAATACGTCACGCCGGAGCTCTGCTTCAACTTCCATTATTTCGCGATCCGCAAGATGCATTTCCTGATGCGGGCGGAGGCGCTGGTCTGTTTCCCGGGCGGTTTCGGCACGCTGGACGAGCTGTTCGAGGCGCTGTGCCTGATCCAGACCAGGAAGATGCGGCGCATTCCCGTGATTTTGTTCGGCCGCGAGTTCTGGGAGCGGATCATCAACTGGGACGCGCTCGCAGAGGCGGGAACGATCAGCCGCGAAGACCTCGATCTGTTCCAGTATGTCGAGACCGCCGAGGAGGCGATGAACATCATCGACGATTGGGAAAGCAGCTGCGAGATGGATGTGGGCGACGCGTTCTGAGGTGGGGGCGGCCGGTGCCGGCCCGGCTCGGAGTGGTTAACAGATCATGAATCCGGGAAATGTTGTAATCCGAACGTTGCAGTAAGTGTCTGGATGTGCGAGGAAATACCAGGCCTCAGGAATCCAGAAATCCGGATTTCTGGATTCCTTGACACCGCAAGAATGCGGCCGGATATCGACGGAAGGGACCGGCCGGTGCGCAGACGCACACGGCGCGCCGCAAGGTCCGCAGGCCGACCCTCAATGATTACGAAAGCGTGGAAACAACGGGGGTCTATTGTTTACCAAACGGAAACAATAGCAGTTTTTCCACAGACCCGGCCCGTCACGCGCCGCCCGCGCCGGTGACGTAGCCGCCGATCCGCACTTCGCCCACTTCGGAGCCCAGCCCCGCCTCCGCCGCGATCTGTGCGCGGGATTTGCGCGCCCGCTCGGTGGCCGATTTGAGCTGACCGCAGGCAGCCATGATGTCTTCGCCTCGGGGCGTGCGGATCGGCGAGGCATAGCCCGCCTTGTAGATGATATTGGCAAAGGCCTTGATCCGCTCGGGGCTCGACCGCTTGTAGGGCGCGCCGGGC
>JAGRMP010000406.1:0-1381 GCA_020441225.1 Maritimibacter sp.
CGCCGTTCTCGAAGGTCTGGCGGATGAGATCGGCGGTCACCTGCGGAAACTGCCCGGCCCGCTCCGTGGCCTGGGCGCGGGCGATCTCCTCTTCCATCGCCTTTTCCTGGGCGAGCGCGGCGCGGGCGCGGGCGCGCAGCGCCTCGCGGTCGGCCGCGGCCTTGGCGACGTCGGGTTTCACGCCCGGCGTCGGGGCCGCCTCCCTGGCGGCCTTGGCGGGCACGGCGGGCGCCTGCGCCGCCGGCTCCGTGCCCCCGGATGTCGCCCCGGTTTCCGGCGTATCGGCCACAGCCGCCGCCGTCTTGCTTGTTGGTGTCGCCATGCGCTCTCTCCCTTTGTTCTGTTCGCAACAAATTTAGGGCAGAACCGCGCGGGCGGCTTTGATCCGGGTCAAGACATATTCACGGAGATGATTGCCGGATCGGCAACAACCACCGCCGTCTCGCCCGGTTGTTGCCACTTTTTCGCGAGACTCCACGACCAAACCCCGGCGTTGCCCCATTCCCGCCCCGATTCGGCGCAAATCTGCCCGGGCAAGCAAGGGGAGTGGCGAAGATGCCGATTTTTGATGTCGTGACCGTGGATCAAGTCATTCTGGCGATCCTGTCCACCGCCGCTCTGCGGGAAATGCTGCCCACCCTGCTGCCGGCCTCGGTTGCGGGTCCGCACGGCTGGCTTCTGCACATCGAAGACGACGACAAGTAAGCCCACGCCGGGCCGAGGGCGTCCCGCCGCACGCGCGGCGGAACAGGGGCGCGCGCGCCCATCGCCCGAGCCCCGCCGCACCTCAGGCCCCGATCAGGCACCCACCGGGGGCGCGGTGACGATCTCGACCCCGCCGATCCGCCAGACCCCGTCTTCCTCGACCATCAGATAATCGAGCGCGTGCCAGACGCCGCCTGCGTCGCGCACCAGCACCCGCTGCACCGGCCCCGCCGCCTCGCTGCGCAGATCGCCGTAGCGCAGCTCCGACGGGTCGATCACCATCGCATAGCCACGCTCGACCATGCCGCCGAAGGTCTCGGCGGTGCCGAAGATCTGGCGGATGCCCTGCGAGGCGAAATCGAAGGCGCCTGCCATGTCGCCCGCGCGAAAGGCGTCGATCTGGCTGGAAATGGTGGCCTGGATCCCGTCCGATGCCGGGTCGGCCGCGAGCGGCTGCGCGGGGCCGAACACGACCCCGGCGGCCAGGATTGCTGCGAGAAGTATCTGTTTCATGGCGTCTCTCCCTCTGCCCAGGATACGGGCGCAGGGGAGAAACGGTTCATCAATTGCCCGCGACGAGCTCGCCCGCGAGCGCCCGGTCGATCAGCGCGACCGTCTCGGGCACGCCGTAGAGCGCCACGAAGGACCCGAAACGCGGACCCTGGTCGGCGCCCAG
>JAGRMP010000406.1:1575-2155 GCA_020441225.1 Maritimibacter sp.
GGCGCGACGAAATCCTCGTAATATTTCACCGCGTAGCCGGCGGCGGCGTCGAGATCGGGATGGGTCTCGGGCGACGCCTCGGGCGCGTAATTGCGGATGAAGCCCCAGAGCACGTCCTTGTCATGCGCCGAGGCGACGGAGGCGAGGTTGAGCAGCATCGAGAAGCTGACCACCATGTTCGACACCGGCACATCGCCGTTGTGGATGTGGAACACCGGGTTGGCGAGCTGCTGGGTCAGGTCCTGGCCGGGATAGGCCTGGAGCTGCTGGTGGTATTCGTCCATCGCCCGCGGGATCACGTCGAAATAGAGCCGCTTCGCGGTCTTGGGCTTGCCGTACATGAAATACGACAGCGACTCGGTCGAGGCATAGGTAAGCCATTCGTCGATCGAGATGCCGTTGCCCGAGCTTTTCGAGATCTTCTGCCCCTTGTCGTCCAGGAACAGCTCGTAGGTGAAATGCTCGGGCGCGCGTTCGCCGAGCGCCCGGCAGATGCTGTCGTAGATCGGCGTGTTGGTCGAATGGTCCTTGCCGTACATCTCGAAATCGACGCCGAGCGCCGCCCAGCGCGCGCCGAAAT
>JAGRMP010000406.1:2259-2469 GCA_020441225.1 Maritimibacter sp.
CGGCACGTAGAGCACGCGGCCGGTCTCGGGGTGGATCGGCAGGAAGATCGAATAGGTCTGGCTCCGCTCCTCGCGCAGCGACTTCAGCATGATCTTCATGATCTCGTCGTAGCGCTCGGCGGCGCGTTTCAGCACCGTGTCGAACTGGCCGGAGCGGTAGAACTCGGTCGCCGAATAGAATTCGTATTCGAAGCCGAAGGTATCGAGGAA